>NZ_BAABJZ010000092.1:0-63924 GCF_039543565.1 Ferrimonas pelagia
AAGCGGCTGAAACTCAATCCACTGGAGTGGCTTCAACAGATCACTCGAGCCTGTATCGAGCAACGTCCGTATCCGATACCAGAAGGCCTCATGATCTAAGGTCAAGTCCACTCGGGTGAACAGTTACGGTTCTCGCGCTATTAGGCGCGGCGGCCCTGATACGCCGCCAGCATCCAGGATTCCTTCTCCTGCTGGCTGATGTAGTCGCTCAGCAGGGAGACGGTGCCTTCGTCGCCCAGTTCAGAGGCGGCAGTGAGGATCTGACGTTGCAGACGCAGCAGGCGCTGATAGGAGGAGAGGATATTCTCGATGGCAAGATGGCCGTCGTGCACCTCCTTGGCCTCTTCGATGGCACTGCGCACCAGGTAATCGGAGAAACCGTGCAGGGGCTGGCTGCCCAGGGTCAGGATCCGCTCCGCCAGTTCATCCACCTTGATCAATAGCTGATCGTAGATCTCCTCAAACTTGGCGTGCAGCTCAAAGAAGTTGGCGCCCTGGACGTTCCAGTGGAACCCCCGCACGTTCATGTAGAGCACCTGATAGTTGGCCAGCAAACCGTTCAATTGCTCAGCCAAAGCCTGGGCGCCGCTTTTCTCCAGTCCAATCAAATTGGTGCTCATGATGCTACTCCTGTCTCGTCAATAAGGTTGGCGTCGTGCCGATGAGCAAAGAATACCCACACCAGCCTCGGGGCGATAATGGAGTGTTCGAATCACGGTTATCGAGAAAATCGGATCCCCTTGCCACACGTCGCAGACGCGATCAGCTCACCTGGCGGATCGAGATCGGGATCGGGATCGCATCGCGCAGCCGCTCCGCCAGATCGCCCTGACAAGAGCCACAGCCGAGGCCGGCGCCGGTGCACTCGCCCAGTGCCGCCACCGAGTTGGCCCCCGCATTAATGGCCTCACCCACCTGCCGCTCACTCACCTGGCGACAGGCGCACAGCATGGCTCCGGCAGCCCGGCTTTTGGGCACCAGGATATGACGCAACTGACTGGCCTCGAATGGCTGGCTGAGCAGCTCACTGAAGCCGCTGCCGAGCAGGCTGTCGCTGTCGGCGCTGATCTCCCATAGCCACTGCAACTGATCGCCATCGCTCATGGCGACACAGGTTCGCGCACCGGAGCGCCCCTGCAACCGGCGCCACTGTCCCTGCCGGGGCAGGCGCAGTGCCAAAGTCTGTGCCAGGGCCGTCGGGCTCAGTTCGGATCCAATATGGTAAAGCAAGCCTCCATCGACCGGGATCCTGCTCCAATACCGCATGCCATCCAGCACCAGTGGCCTTGAGCTCAGCAGGGTCGCGACGCTAGATACAGATACCGCCTCTATCTGAACCTGAGATTGCTTAAAAGCAGGTTGACCGGAAATGGGATCACACAGCGGAGCCACCAGATCGTTGATCCAGGCCTGGGAGGCAAACTGACCATTCCAGTGCAGGGGCATAAACAGCTCCCCCGGCCGCACCGCATCGGTGATCTGCAGCTTGAGCACCGCCTCACCCTGGCCATTGCTCAGCCGCACCAGCTGGCCGTCCCGCAGTTGCTGTTGCCCGGCGTCCCTGGGGTGGCACTGCACCAAGGGCTCCGGCGCATGTTGGTTGAGCTTGCCGGCCTTGGCGGTGCGGGTCATGGTGTGCCACTGATCGCGCCATCGGCCGGAGTTCAGCCGCATGCCCGTCTCCGTCGTTGCCGGCACCGCCGAGACAGGAGCGGCAACGGGCACCAGGCGGGCTCGCTGCTCGGTCGTAAAGAAGCGGCCATCGGCACACAAACGCTGATCCTGCAACTGCAACGGCCCTCCCGCAGGTTGCGGCCACTGCAGTGGCGACAGCGTATCGTACTGCCGATCGTTTAATTGTGCCAATGCCGAGATATCAAAGTCCCGTCGCTGATCGCCCGCATTGTCCAGGCCGGACAACTCGGCGTGCTCACGGAAGATCGCCGCCGCATTGGCAAACTCGAAGCCATGACCAAAGCCCATCGCCTTGGCCACCTGACAGAGGATCCACCAATCCGGCTTGGCCTCTCCGGCGGGCGGCAGAAACGCCCGCTGACGGCTGATCCGCCGCTCCGAATTGGTGACCGTGCCGTCCTTCTCGCCCCAGCCTTGCGCCGGCAGCAACACATCGGCCAATGCCGTGGTGTCGGTCTGGGCCACACAATCCGAGACGATCACCAGGGGGCAATCCGCCAAAGCCCTGCGCACCCGCGCCGAGTCGGGCAGGCTCACCGCCGGATTCGTGCCCATGATCCACACCGCCTTGATCTGGCCGGACTCGATGCCGTCGAACAGGTCCACCGCCTTCAGCCCCGGCTCGGTGGCCAGGGTGTCGACCTGCCAGAACTGGCTGATCCGCTGATGCGCTTCAACATCGCCAAACTCCATGTGCGCCGCCAGGCTATTGGCCAGGCCGCCCACCTCACGGCCGCCCATGGCATTGGGCTGACCGGTAATGGAAAAGGCCGTAGCGCCAGGCCTGCCGAAGCGGCCACTGGCCAGATGGCAGTTGAGGATGGCGTTGCCCTGATCCACCCCTCGATCCGACTGGTTAATGCCTTGGGAAAACACCGTCACCACCTTGTCGGTCGCGGCAAACCAATCAAACAACTGAGACACTGAGGCAACGTCCACATCGATGGCCGCCGCCACCTGCGCCACTTCACCACCCCGCGCCGCCAGCTCCAGCGTCGGCAGTACCTCATCCAGTGAGGCCAGTCGGTCTGGCATCAATTGCCCCTGCTTACGCAGCGAATGCAGCAGACCATTGAACAGGGTGAGATCGGTGCCAGCCTTAAGCGGAATGTGCAGATCGGCACCATGACAACTGGCGGTGCGGCGGGGATCGATCACCACCAGCTTCATCTCAGGCCGCTTCGCCTTGGCCGCCAAAATGCGTTGGTACAGCACCGGGTGGCACCAGGCCAGGTTGGAGCCGGTGAGGACAATCAAGTCAGCCAGCTCCAGATCCGCATAACAGCCGGACACCGCATCCGCCCCCAATGCCCGCTTATGAGCCGCCACGGCGGAGGACATACACAAGCGGGAGTTGGTATCGATATTGCCGCTACCGATAAAGCCCTTCATCAGCTTATTGGCGACATAGTAGTCCTCGGTGAGCAACTGGCCCGAGACATAAAACGCCACCGAGTCGGGGCCGTGGCGATCGAGGGTGTCACGCAACTGGCTGCCGACATAGGCCAGCGCACGGGACCAGCTTTCTCGCTGGCCGCGGATCTGCGGATAGAGCAATCGGCCCTCGGGATCTGTGGTTGCCCCCAGGTTCATGCCCTTGGTGCACAACTTGCCGAAACTGGCCCGGTGATCCGGATCGCCGCTCACCGTGGTGATCCCATCCTGATGTTTCGCCAACACTCCACAGCCTACTCCGCAGTAGGGACAGGTGGTCCGAGTCGTCCCTTGTGACATCGCTGCACTCCTTTGGCTCAATACAAATGGCTCAATGAGTCAAATGCAGTGCAAGGATGACGCCACAACGAGAATTTCGATCAAACGCATGATTTAAAAGAATTAAGTTGCATCTCAATGCCACTGGGCTGATCCCTGAGCTCTCTTGCGCACCAAAATCGCACACGGCTGCAACATGAATGTGCAGCTCTGCCCATACGCCCTTGCCCCACCCTTGCCCAAAGAATCCTAAGCAACGCCATCAACCCCAGCACATACAACAACTTAATTTCGAATTTTACTCACCTGGTGATGTTGGCACTGCTTTTGCGATAGGCCTTGCCGTCACGCCAAGCGCGCCATGCCGTCACGCCAAGCGCGCCATGCCATAACGCCAAGAGCGTATCGCTGGCTCAGCCGAGATAAACGAGGAACGCAGTATGGATAGGGACGGTTTAACCACAGCAGCAAAAGACGGCGCCCCTTCCGGGCAAACGCCCAGGGTATCTCTGGTGGGTGCGGGACCCGGCGATCCGGATCTGCTCACCGTGAAGGCCCTGCGCTGCATCGAGCAGGCCGATGTGATCCTCTACGACAACCTGGTCAGCGACGCGATCCGCGCCCTGTTTCCCAAAAGCACCACGACCTTGTTCGTTGGCAAAGCCAAAAACTGCCACAGCATCGGTCAAGACCGGCTCAATGAGGTGATCGTCGAGCTGGCGCAAAAAGGCCTCCACGTCTGCCGACTCAAGGGCGGCGATCCCTTCATCTTCGGCCGCGGCTCCGAGGAGATGCTGCGCCTGCATCAAGCCGGGATCCAAACCGAAGTCGTGCCCGGCATTACCGCCGCCAGCGGCTGCACCAGTTACGCCGGCATTCCCCTGACCCATCGCGGCCTGGCCCAAGCCTGCACCTTCGTCACCGGCCACGCCCAAAGCGGTGACGCCGGCCCTGACATTGATTGGCAAGGCCTGGCCCGGGGCAACCAGACCCTGGTGTTCTACATGGGCCTGAGCCAGCTGCCCAAGATCACCACCGAGCTGGCGGCCCAGGGCATGCCGCTGGATACCCCCGCCGCCCTCATCGAGCAGGGCTGCCGTCCCGAGCAGCGGGTGATCGCCAGCCAGCTCAGTCAGTTGGTGCAGGACAGCCAAATTCATCAACTGCAAAGCCCGACCCTGATCGTCATCGGCGAAGTCGTCAGCCTGGCCGATCAGCTGGCCTGGTTCGGCCCCCTGACTCAGTCCAGCATGCCACAGGCGCTGAGCGCCTGAGTCCGAACACACCAAATTTTATTAGGAGTAGCCCCATGAGTGAACTCACCGCCAAGCAACGCATCGTCGTTGTCGGCAACGGCATGGTCGGACACAAGTTGATCGATGCCCTGAGCGCCCAAGACCAATTTGAGATCATCACCTTCAGCGAAGAATCCCGTCTGGCCTATGATCGGGTCCAGCTGACCAAGTTCTTCGAGACCGGCGACGCCAATACCCTGGCCCTGACCGACGAGACTCAGTACCAGCAAGCGGGCGTTCAATATCAGCTCAACGCCCGCGTTACCGGCATCGATCGGCAGGGCAAAACCGTGCAGCTAGAGAGCGGTGACAGCCTGAGCTACGACAAGCTGGTGCTGGCCACCGGCTCCTTCCCGTTTATTCCGCCGGTACCGGGCAAAGATCAGCCCCATATTCATCCCTATCGCACCATTGAGGATCTCGAAGCGATCCAGGACTCGGCTCAGCAGAGCAAGGTAGGCGTGGTGATCGGCGGCGGCCTGCTCGGCCTGGAAGCGGCCAATGCGCTCAAGACCCTGGGGCTGGAAACCCATGTGGTGGAATTCGCCCCTCGCCTGATGGCGGTGCAGCTGGATGGCGGCGGTGGCGCCCTGTTGCGGGAGAAGATCGAAGCCCTCGGCGTGCGGGTGCACACCGAGAAAAACACCCAGAACATCGCCCCGCACCCGGACAGCGATGCCCCCACCCGTTATCAGTTGCAGTTTGCCGATGGCACCACCCTAGATACCGACATGCTGGTGTTCTCCGCCGGCATTCGTCCCCAGGACGCGCTGGCCCGCCAGGCGGATCTCGCCATCGGCGAGCGCGGCGGCATCGTCATCGACGATCACTGCGTCACCTCGGATCCCGAGATATACGCCATCGGCGAATGTGCCCTGTGGCAGGGCCGGATCTTCGGCCTGGTCGCGCCGGGTTACACCATGGCCAAGGTGGCAGCACAGCACCTACAAGGCCAACAGGACAGCGCCTTTACCGGCGCCGACATGAGCACCAAGCTCAAGTTGTTGGGCGTCGAAGTGGCCAGCATCGGTGATGCCCACGGCAACAGCGAGGGCAGCCTGAGTTACAGCTTCACCGACGAAGCCACCGGTGTGTACAAGAAACTGGTGGTGGACGAAGACGGCACCAAGCTGCTCGGCGCCGTCCTGGTGGGCGACAGCAGCGACTACGGCAACTGGCTGCAATTGTGCCTCAACGACATTCCCCTGCCACAACCACCGGAAGCCCTGTTGTTCCCCGCTGCTGCGGAAGGTGGGGCCGCTCCGGCCATGGGCGTCGACATGCTGCCGGACAGCGCGCAGATCTGCTCCTGTCATGACGTCACCAAGGGTGATCTGATCGCCAGCATCGAAGAGGGCTGCCACGATCTGGCCGAACTCAAAGCCTGCACCAAGGCCGGGACCGGCTGTGGCGGCTGTTCGGCGCTGGTGGGCGACGTGCTCAACAGCCAGTTGGCCAAGATGGGGTTGGAGGTGAACACCGACCTTTGTGAGCACTTCGGCCACAGCCGCACCGAGCTGTACGAAATGGTCCGGGTGAAGGAGCTGCGCACCTTCGACGCCGTCCTGCGGGCATGCGGCAAGGGCGAGCACGGCTGTGAGATCTGTAAGCCGGCGGTCGGCTCTATGCTGGCCTCCCACTGGAATGATCACATCCTGGATCCCGCCCACCTGCAGCTGCAGGACACCAATGACAACTTCCTCGCCAACATGCAGAAGGATGGCACCTACTCCATCGTGCCCCGCGTGCCCGGCGGTGAGATCACCCCGGACAAGCTGATCGTCCTTGGCGAGATCGCCAAGGAATACAACCTCTACACCAAGATCACCGGCGGCCAGCGGATCGATCTGTTCGGCGCCCAGTTACACCAGTTACCTCCCATCTGGCAGAAGCTGGTGGAGGCAGGCTTCGAGACCGGCCACGCCTACGGTAAGGCCCTGCGCACGGTGAAATCCTGTGTCGGCAGCACCTGGTGTCGCTACGGCGTGCAGGACAGCACCGGCATGGCCATCGCGATTGAAGAGCGCTACCGCGGCGTGCGCTCACCGCACAAGGTGAAGATGGCCGTCTCCGGCTGTACCCGGGAATGTGCCGAAGCCCAGAGCAAAGACTTCGGCGTGATCGCCACCGAGAACGGCTGGAACCTCTATGTCTGCGGCAACGGCGGCATGCGTCCCCGCCATGCCGATCTGTTCGCCACGGATCTCGACGACGCAACCCTGATCCAATACATCGACCGGATCCTGATGTTCTACGTCCACACCGCCGACCGCCTGCAGCGCACCTCGGTCTGGATGGAGAACCTCGAAGGCGGCCTGGCGCACCTGCAACAGGTGGTGATCGAGGACAGCCTGGGCCTGTGTGCCGAGCTGGAAGCCCAGATGGCCCACCTGGTCGACACCTACGAGTGTGAGTGGAAGAAGACCCTGGAAGATCCACAGAAACTCAAGCGCTTCAGCCACTTCATCAACAGCGATCAACCCGATGCCGCGGTGCAGTTTATTCCCGAGCGGGGCCAGATCCGCCCCGCGCCGAAAACCGAATTTTCGCAAGAACAACGTATTGACGTATTGGAGGTTTCCTCATGAGCCAATGGATAGATATCTGCCCCCAGGATGACGTGGTGCCCGGCAGTGGCGTGTGCGCTCAACTCGGCGACGCCCAGGTTGCTGTGTTCCGCACCGGTCAGGACCAGTTCTACGCCGTGGGCAACCACGATCCCCTCGGCGGCGCCAACGTGCTGTCCCGCGGCCTGATCGCCGAGGTGAAGGGGACGCTGACCGTCGCCTCGCCCCTGTACAAACACCACTACTGCCTGCGCACCGGCCAGTGCCTGCAGGATGAGCAGGTGCAGTTGCCGGTCTACCCGGTCCGGGTACAGGACGGCTTAGTGCAGTTAGCCTGCTAACCCCTGCCATTTCGTTTTGGGCGCCCCGGCGTCCTTCCAACTCATCTGGGGCCATATCGGCCGCGGGTTGGGCGGCTGTACTCAATCACAGTGCCGCCACCATGCAATACAAGGAGTGTTTCTCGATGGACACAGGTATTAAGATCTTTTCCTTCAACGGGAAAATGAAAGTCCTCCACCTCAGCTGGATGGCGTTTTTCATCACCTTCGTGGTCTGGTTTAACTTCGCGCCCCTGCTCGGTGTGGTTCAGGAAACCCTCGGCCTGACGGCTGCCGAGATCAAGACCCTGCTGATCCTCAACGTCGCCTTGACCATCCCGGCCCGGGTGATCATCGGCATGCTGACCGACCGTTTCGGCCCGCGCCTTACCTATGCGGTGCTGCTGGCGGTGTTCAGTCTGCCCTGCTTCGCCTTCGCCTTCGCCCAGAACTTTGAGACCGCCGCCCTGGCGCGCTTCCTGCTCGGCGGCATTGGTGCCGGCTTCGTGATCGGCATTCGCATGGTGTCCGAGTGGTTCCCTGCCAACGAGCTGGGCACCGCCGAGGGCATTTACGGCGGCTGGGGTAACTTCGGCAGCGCGGCGGCGGCCATGAGCCTGCCCGCCATCACCCTGTTGATCGGCGGCCCCGAGGCCTGGCGCTACGCCGTCGCCCTGACCGGTGCCCTGAGCTTGGTATTCAGCGTGATCTGGTACCTCAATGTCACCGACACGCCGAAAGGCTCGACCTACTTCAAGCCGAAGAAGTCCGGCGCCATGGAAGTGACCAGCAAGGGCGATCTGCTGTTCTTGCTGGTGATGAAGCTGCCCATGTACGGTGCCCTGGCGCTGCTGACCTGGAAGCTGTCGCCCAATGGCGTGGCCCTGCTCAGCGAAACCGTAACCTGGGTGGCCTACGCCGGCCTGGTGCTGCTTTATCTGCTGGAAGCCGCCAAGACAATCGAGATCAACAAAGGCCTGTTCAGCGCCGACGTGCCTGAGATGCACCGCTACCCATTCAAGCAGGTTGCCGTACTGAACGTGCTCTACTTTGCCACTTTTGGCTCCGAGCTGGCCGTGGTCTCCATGCTGCCGCTGTTCTTCGCCGAAACCTTTAACCTGGACATGGTTTATGCCGGCCTGTTGGCCTCGGCCTACGCCTTTATGAACCTGGCCTCCCGTCCCGGTGGCGGCTGGCTGTCCGATAAGTTCGGCCGTAAGAAAACCCTGATCATCCTCACCGCGGGTCTGGCCCTGGGCTACGGCTTGATGGCGATGATCGACAGCAGCTGGCCGCTGTTCCTCGCCGTTGCCGCTGCCATGGCTTGCTCCTTCTTCGTCCAGGCCGGGGAAGGCGCGGTGTTCGCCACCGTGCCCCTGATCAAGCGCCGCCTGACCGGGCAGATCGCCGGCATGACCGGGGCCTATGGCAACGTCGGTGCCGTGGTCTACCTGACCGCTTTATCCATGGTCAGTTATCAGGCATTCTTCCTCATTATCGCCGCCACTGCCCTGGTGGGCCTGGCTGCCCTGTTCCTGCTGGAGGAGCCCAAGGGCCATATGGCGGAAGTGAAAGAGGATGGCAGCGTGGAGCTGATCAATGTCGGCTAACCCCGATCACCCCCTGACGGAGCGCGCAGTCCCGCTGCGCGATCCCAAGCTAAGCCTCGGCGGTCACTCGATCGCCGGGCTTAAGCCGGAAAATCAGGATGCCTTCGCGGCCCGGGCCGGCGATCCGGTGCAAAGCTACTACAAGGGCCAGATCGCCGCCCTGGCCGATGGCGTCTCCTCCGCCAGCCATGCCGCCGCGGCGGCTCAGTTGGCGGTGTGCGACTTCATCTGTGACTTTCAGGATACGCCGCCCAGCTGGAGTACCGGCCGCAGCGCCGCCAAGGTGCTGGATGGGATCAACCGTTTCATGCTCAGCCGCAGCGCCGAGCAGCAATGGCTCACCACCTTCAGCGCGGTGATCCTCAAATCCCACACCGCCTTCCTGCTGCAAGTAGGAGATAGCCGCATCGCCCGCCTGCGCGACGGCAAGCTGGAGATCCTAACTCAGAGCCATCAACGTCAACTGGGCCAACGCCAAGTCTTGACCCGTGCCCTGGGGGCCGATCCCCATCTCGAGGTAGACCTAAGCCAGACCGAGCTGGAAGTGAACGATCTCTTCCTGCTCACCAGCGACGGCGTGCATGACTTTATTTCCTCTCAAGCGTTCGAAAAACTACTGGCCGACGCGCCGCTGCAGACGGATCTCGAACGACTCAGCCGCACCCTGGTTAAACAAGCGCTGGCCAACGGCTCCGACGACAACCTCAGCTGCCTGCTGGTGCGGGTGGACGCCTTGCCCGATAGCGATAGGGCGAGTCTGGACCAAGCCCTGTATCAAAGGCGCATTCCGCCGGTGCTCAAACCGGGCCAGAAACTGGATGGGTTTGAGATCCTCGAGGTACTGCACGCCAGTCCCCGCTCCCACCTGTATCGGGCCCGGGACAGCGCAACCGGCCAGGAGTGGGCGCTCAAAGCACCCTCGGCCAATTTTGAGGACGATCCCCTCTATCTGCAGGCTTTTATCCATGAGGCCTGGATCGGCAGTCAGTTTCGCCACCCCAACCTAATGAAGACTCAGCCGGCCCCGGCCGACAGCCCCTTCCTCTACCTGCTGTGCGAGCCCATCGAAGGCCAGTCCCTGCGCCAATGGATGCAGGATCACCCCAAGCCCAGCCTGGCCCAATGTCGCCCCATCCTCACCCAAGCCGTCTCCGCCCTGCGGGCGATGCAGCGGTTGGATATGGTGCATCGGGATCTCAAGCCGGAGAACCTGATGATCGATCATCAGGGCCAGCTCAAACTGGTGGATTTCGGCGCCACGGCGGTGGCCAGCCTCAGCGAGCGGGCCGACCGTCTCGATGAGGAGTGCGCCCAGGGCAGCGCCCATTACACCGCGCCAGAATCGATCCTGGCACTCAGTGCCGATCACCGCAGTGATCAGTTCTCGCTGGGGGTGATCGCCTACGAGATGCTGACTGGTGAGCTGCCCTATCCCGGCAAGGCGAGTAAGCAGAAGCGAGAAGAGTGGCGCTACCTGAATGTGCAGCAGCACCGCAGCGATCTGCCTTACTGGCTCGATGAAGTGCTGCGCCGGGCGGTGGGTGTCAGCCCGGAGCAGCGCTATCCGGCGTTTTCGGATCTGCTCACCGATCTCACCCAACCCTCACCGGCGTTGCTGCAAGCCCGACAAGCTCGGCCGCTGCTCCAGCGCGATCCGGTGCGCTTTTGGCAATGGCTGGCGCTTGGACTGGGCCTGCTCAATCTGGTGCAGTGGCTAAGCTAAGCCCTCAAACCGACGGACCCGCTACCAAACCCGAACCAGCCAACTCTTTTGGCTATGCTGACCTGTCTCTTCGTTACGATAAATGAGGCTCCAATTGTCGCCATAGCCAAACTCAATGCCATGCCCCTGCACCCAGTCCATCTCTTTGCTGTAACGGGGATGAGAGGCATACAACTTAGTACGTTGATAGCCAGCACTCAGCGTCGGCCGAAACCACAACTTGCCCAGCCGGATTCTTGGCCCCAACTCCCCCCTCATCGTCCAACTGTGGCCGTAGTTGCCACTGCGCAACGGGTCGGAACAATAGATGTCATCGTCATAATGACAATTATGATCCCAGAGCCACTCCAGCAAATGTTCGACACGAGTATCCGCATAGTTGAAGCCCATGGTAAACCAGTTATTTGGCCGCCAACCCAGCTCCAAAGACAGCATTCCCATGCCATCCTGCACTCGATTATCCCGATAAGGGCCCACCCCACCAATGGCGTGATACATCGAATCCGCTCCCTCCATTGAGCGCTCTGAGCGGGTGGAAAGCCACTCCGGTTCACAATAAACCGACGTTGCCAATTCTGATTGTTCCTCTACTGGCGAGTTGTCCCCCACGGGCCGGATCGTCGCCACGGGAAGCTCTTCCACGCACGATACGGAGATGTTCTCTTTATCAGTCGCCCGATTGTCCCCACTCGACTCCCCCTGCAGAGCCGGTAACGGCAAACGCTCTATGTCGGCACCGAGCACCGCGGCCGGCAGAAGCAGTCCCAAAAACACAAATAAATACAACAAAATCAAAGAGCCAGATAACAAACGGATGCCCATATTAATGGAGAAACTAAGCGGCCCGCTAGCCCGTTTGAAAATGGTTACTCGGCGCAAAAACCGGATTACTTTCTCCTCTTGGCCGTCCGTGTTAACATTTCGCGCCTCAATTTTCGCGGTTGGGGCCCCTGCCTCAGCACCACTTCGCATCCGCCCAAGCACTACACTGTGTTTGTGCATTTAAGTCTCAGGAACTCATACCATGGCTCGTCGTGGCAATCTGTTTATCCTCGCCGCCCCCAGTGGCGCCGGCAAATCCTCACTGATCAGCGCGCTGCTGAAGGACAAGCCCGCCGATATGCAGGTCTCCGTCTCAACCACCACTCGGGCGATGCGTCCCGGTGAAGAAAACGGCGTGCACTATCACTTTGTCGATGTCGACCAGTTTAAAAACCTGATCCAGCAAGGCGCCTTCTTCGAATACGCCGAGGTGTTCGGCAACTTCTACGGCACCTCCAAGATCACCATTGAACAGACGCTGGAAAAGGGGATCGATGTGTTCCTCGACATCGACTGGCAGGGGGCACGACAGGTTAAAGCACTGATCCCAGACGCTATCGGCGTCTATATCCTGCCACCGTCCAAGGTTGAGCTGGAACGCCGCCTGCGCGGCCGCGGCCAGGACAGTGACGAAGTCATTGCCAGTCGTATGGCCGAAGCCATCTCTGAGATGAGTCACTTTGACGAGTTTGACTATGTCATCGTCAATCAGGATTTCGACACCGCACTGGCCGATCTACAGGCCATTGTTTGCTGCCAACGCCATCGTCTGGCTAGGCAGGTGGAAGCACACAGTGTTATGCTAGAAGATCTCTTGGCACAATAGTGGACTTCATGTACACTTTTGCGTCATTTTTTCAATCGTTCAAGACAGGAGTTCTCCGTACATGGCACGGGTTACTGTAGAAGACGCCGTAGATAAGATCGGCAACCGTTTCGACCTGATCCTGGTCGCTGCACGCCGCGCGCGCCAGCTGTCCGTTCAAGGCAAAGAGGCCTTGGTCGATGAGGAGAACGATAAGTCCACCGTGATCGCCCTGCGCGAGATCGAGCAAGGCCTGATCAACTCCACCACCCTGGACGAGCAAGAGCGTCAGGCTGAGCGCGAAAAAGAAGCGGCTGAACTGGCTGCGGTTGCGGCTATCGCCGAGGGTCGTACCCTGTAACACCGGAGGTTGCCGTTGTACCTGTTTGAAAGCCTGAAGGAACTGGCCTCCAGTTATCTCGAACCCGAGCAGGTGGAGCAACTCACCCAGGCATACATTGTTGCCCGGGATGCCCATGAAGGGCAGTTACGCTCCAGCGGCGATCCCTACATCACTCACCCAGTTGCGGTTAGCCGTATACTGGGTGAAATGCGTCTTGACCACGAGACGCTGATGGCGGCCCTGCTCCACGATGTCATCGAAGACACCGATACCACCAAAGAAGATCTGGCGGCATTGTTCGGTGATGACGTGGCGGAGTTGGTCGAGGGCGTATCCAAACTGGATAAGCTCAAGTTCCGCGATCGGGAAGAAGCCCAGGCGGAAAACTTCCGCAAGATGGTGATGGCCATGGTGCAGGATATCCGCGTGATCCTGATCAAACTGGCCGATCGCACCCACAATATGCGCACCCTGGGCGCCCTCCGCCCGGACAAGCGTCGCCGTATTGCCCGTGAAACCCTCGAGATCTATGCCCCACTGGCCAACCGCTTGGGGATCCATAACGTCAAAAACGAACTGGAAGATCTGGGCTTTCGCGCCATGTATCCGATGCGCTACCGGGTACTGCAGGAAGTGGTTTCCAACGCCCGCGGCAATCGCAAAGAGATCATGAACAACATCGAGTCGGCCATCATCGGCCGCCTTGACGAACTGGGTGTCGACTATCGGCTGCACAGCCGGGAGAAAAACCTGTTCTCCATCTACAACAAGATGGTCAACAAGGAGATCCAATTCGAGCAGGTGATGGATATCTACGCCTGTCGTATTACCGTCACCAGCATCGACACCTGCTATCGCGCCTTAGGGGCGATGCACACCCTGTACAAGCCGATGATCGGTCGCTTTAAGGACTACATCGCCATTCCCAAGGCCAACGGCTACCAGAGCCTGCACACCTCGCTGTTCGGCCCCCACGGTGTCCCGGTGGAGATCCAGATCCGCACCGACGACATGGATCAGATGGCCGATAAAGGCGTCGCCGCGCACTGGCTTTATAAAAGCGACGACGACAAGGCCACCACCACCCAGATCCGCGCCCGCAAATGGATGCAGACCCTGCTGGAGCTGCAGCAGAGTGCCGGCAACTCGTTCGAATTCATCGAATCGGTCAAAAATGACATGTTCCCGGACGAGATCTACGTGTTCTCGCCCAAGGGCCGCATTCTCGAGTTGCCCGTGGGCGCCACGGCCGTCGACTTTGCCTATGCGGTCCATACCGACGTCGGCAACCAATGCGTCGGCGCCCGGGTCAATCGCAAGGCGTACCCGCTGAGCCAGCCGCTCAAGTCCGGCCAGACGGTGGAGATCATCACCGCACCGGGGGCCCGTCCCAATGCGGCCTGGCTCAACTTTGTCGTATCCGGTAAAGCCCGCGCCAAGATCCGCCAGCTGCTGAAAAACGTCGAGCAGACCGAGTCGGTCAATCTGGGCCGTCGTCTGCTCAATCACGCCTTAGGTGAGCTGCGCCTCGATGACATTGCACCGGCTCAGGTTCAGAACGTGGTGGCAGAGTCCAACTACGACAACTTGGACAGCCTGCTCTCCGCCATCGGCCTGGGGGATGTGATGAGTCTGGTGATCGCGCAACGTCTGCGCGGTGATGCCGATTCCCTCAAGCCGCGTGAGGACTCCAAGCTGCCGATCAAGGGCGCCGAAGGCATGCTGGTGACTTTTGCCAAGTGCTGTCGCCCGATCGAAGGTGATGACGTGGTGGCCCACATCAGCCCAGGTAAAGGGTTGGTGGTGCATCGGGATACCTGTCGCAACATCGTCAAATCGATGGAATCCGATCCGGAGAAATTTATGCCGGTGGAATGGACCGACGATGTCGACGCCGAGTACATTACCGAGCTGCGGGTGGAGATCGTCAACCACCAAGGCGCCCTGGCCAAACTGACCTCCGTGGTCGCCAGCGCCGACGCCAATATCCAAAATTTGAATACCGATGACAAAGACGGACGGATCTACGCCATCAATATGACCATGACAGTGAAAGACCGGAAACATTTTGCCAATGTACTGCGCAAGATCCGAGTGCTGCCAGAGGTGATGCGCGCTTCCCGAGGTCGAAACTAAGGAACCCTCATGGCAGAGAAAATCATCATTGCGACCGACAAGGCCCCCGCGGCTATTGGCACTTATTCCCAAGCCGTTAAAGTTGGCGACACCGTCTACCTGTCTGGTCAGATCCCACTGGATCCCGTCACCATGGAGAAGGCCGGTGAAGACTTCGACAGCCAGGTGGTGCAGGTATTTGAAAACCTCAAAGCGGTGTGTGAGGCAGCCGGTGGCAGCCTGCAGGACATCGTTAAGCTGAACATCTTCATGCTGGATCTGGCCAACTTCGCCAAGGTCAATGAGGTGATGGGCCAGTACATCGAGCAACCTTACCCGGCCCGTGCCGCCATCGGCGTCAAGGAGCTGCCCAAAGGCGTGCTGGTGGAGATGGACGGCGTAATGGTGCTGTAAGCAGCCGATGCGTTTTATCTGTTCGGGGGCCTTGAGGTCCCCGTTGTTGTATCTAGAGAACTACGAAAAATGAGCCCAGAACGTCTTGCCCGGATCAACGCCATGCTGGACAACCGCCAGCCGGATCTCAGCGTTTATCTGGAGTACATGCACAAGCCCCACAATCTGTCCGCGGTGATCCGCACCGCCGATGCCGTGGGGATCCCAGAGGTGCACGCCACCTGGCTGGCCGAGCAGAGCCATATCTCCAACCACAAAGCCTCTGGCTCCGGCCAGTGGGTTGATATCCGCACTCACAAAACCACCACGGAGGCGGTCAGCCACTTCCGCAGCCAGGGCATGCAGGTGCTGGCCACCAATCTGTCCGACAGCGCAGTGGATTACCGCGAGATCGACTACACCCAGCCCACCGTCTTGATGATGGGCAACGAGCGTGACGGGATCAGCCAGGAAGCGCTGGGCTTGGCGGATCAGGACATCATCGTCCCCATGGTCGGCATGGTGCAAAGCCTGAATGTCTCTGTGGCCGCGGCGCTCATTCTTTATGAGGCCCAGCGCCAACGTCAGGGCGCGCAGATGTACGGGCAACGTCGCTTGGATGACGCGATCTGCCAGCGCCACCTGTTCGAAGGTGGTCACCCCATCTTTGCCAAGATCTGCCGCCGCAAAGGGCTGCCCTACCCCAGAGTCGACGAGCTGGGTCAGATCCAGGCACCGGACGCCTGGTGGCAAAAGATCCAGATGAGCCAGGACGCCTGGACCCACCTAGATGACGAAGATTGACAACAAACTGCGGAGCCTTTAGGGCTCCGTTTTTTTACACGTTCGCCACAACAACCTACATCTTTTGTTATTTATCCGTTACTTTATCGTCTGGTAAGACCGGTTTTTACTATCTGACATGGACAGTCAAACGCCATACTGATCGGGATCAGAGAGGCCCCCAAGAGAGCCTCCATATGGCGGTATGCCTGAAGCGACGACAAGACTGGAGAAAATAACGATGACCAACGAGCTCTATACCCCGCTCGATATGCTGGATCACTGGTGTCAGCAGCAACCAGACACCGTCTATCTGCGCCAACCCAAGCAACGCCAACTGCATGACTACACTTGGCGCCAGACCCTAGAGCTGGTCTACCGCCTGGCCGGTGCCCTGCGCCAGCTAGGGCTTGAACGGGGCGATAAGGTGGCCATCCTGTCTAAAAACTGCGCCGAGTGGTTCATCACCGATCTGGCGCTGCAGGCCGGCGGTTATATCTCCATTCCTATCTACCCCACCGCCAATGAAGACACCATCCGCTACGTGCTCACTCACTCCGGTGCCAAGGCGGTCTTCCTGGGTAAATTGGATGATCCTGGATCGCAAAAAGGCGCCATCGGCAATGAGATCCTACGCTTCGACATGTCCTATCCCGGCCTGCCAGCCCAATACGCCTGGCATCAACTGCTTGAGATGGCGGAGCCGCTGGACGAGCCCAGAGCCGATCTCGATGACATCATGAGCATCATCTACACCTCTGGCAGCACCGGGCGCCCTAAAGGCGCGATCGAAACGTTCCGCGCCTACAGCTGGGCAGGCACCAACATCGTCAAGCACCTGGGCGCCACCCCGCAGGATCGGGTGATCAGCTACCTGCCACTGGCCCACATCACCGAGCGCGTCTACATCCAAGCCTCCAGTTTTTATGGTGGCGCCACGGTTTACTTCGCCGAAGCCCTCGACACCTTTGTCGAAGACGTGAATGTGGCCAAACCCACCCTATTCCTGTCGGTGCCGCGACTTTGGACCCTGTTCCAGAAGAACATCATCGAAAAGGTGGGTCAAAGTAAGCTGGATCTGCTGCTCAAACTGCCGATCCTCAAGCAGATCGTCGCCAAGAAGATCCGCACCCAACTCGGCCTCAATCATGCCCGGATCCTCGGCTGTGGCTCAGCCCCGGTGTCTCCTATTCTGCTGGAGTGGTATGCCAACATCGGCATGAAGATCACCGAAGCGTGGGGCATGACCGAAAACGGCGCCTACGCCACCCTCAACTTCCCATTCCGCGCGGACAAGATCGGCACCGTCGGGGCACCCGGCATCGATTGCGAGGTGAAACTGGGCGACGATCATGAACTGCTGTTTAAGAGCCCAGGGCTGTTCTCGGGCTACTACCTGCAAGACGAGGCCACCGCGGCCGCCTTCACCGAAGACGGCTTCTTCCGCACCGGCGATCAGGCCGAGATCGACAACGAAGGCTTCGTCACCATCATTGGCCGGGTCAAAGATAACTTTAAGACCGCCAAAGGAAAATACGTTAGCCCGGTGCCGATCGAGCGTAAATTCGCTCAAGACAGCCACGTCGAGTTGGTGTGCGTGATCGGCTCTGGCGCCCCCTATCCGGTAGCCTTGGTGCAACTATCAGAAGGCGCCGCTTTACTGCCGGTCGAAGAGGTCAAAGCCTCGCTGCTGGACACCGTGCGCACCATCAACACCCAACTGGAGTCCCACTCGGTACTGGGCGGTGCCCTGGTGGTGGATGAGCCCTGGACCATCGAGAACGAAGTGTTGACGCCGACTATGAAGATCAAGCGTCACGTCCTGGAGCAGCGCTACAGTGAAACCATCAGCACCATGCGCAAAGAAGCGATCCTATGGGAGGCGCAGGGCTAGCCCCGGTTAACATAAGGGGCTGATCCTTAAGTCACGGGCTGCTATCATCTGGACAAATGTACAGGTATTGGAACCGCACCCGTGACTGATCTTGCCCCCATCGATGCGCTGGCCGAGCTGCCGATCACCACCCTCAAAGGCGTGGGCGACAAGCTGGCTGAAAAGCTGGCGCGGCTGGGGATCCACACTGTGCAAGATATGCTGTTCCACCTGCCGCTGCGCTATGAGGATCGCACCCAGATCTGGCCTATCGGCAGCGTCACACCCGGGCAGCATGCCACCGTCGAAGGCGAAGTGATCAGCGCTCACGTCAGCTACGGTCGCAAACGCATGATGACGGTGCAGATGGTGGATGACAGCGGCAGCGTCACCCTGCGTTTTTTCAATTTTGCCCTGGGGCAAAAAGAGAGCTTTCGCACCGGCGCCACGGTTCGCGCCTTTGGCGAGATCCGCGCCGGCCGTAGCAGTCTGGAGATCGTACACCCCGAATACCACGTGCTGGGCGATCACAGCCACCCGCTGCTGGAAGAGAGCCTGACCCCGATCTACCCCGCCACCGAGGGCCTAAAGCAGGCCAGTCTGCGCAAGCTGTCCGATGAGGCATTGACGTTTCTGCGACGGCGGCCGCTGCCCGAGCTGCTGCCGGAAGGGCTCTACCCCGAGCAATTGGCCCTCTCCCAAGCCATCCAATTCATCCATCGGCCCACCCCGGATGTCAGCCCGGCGCAACTGGAGGCGGGTCAGCACTCGGCACAGCAACGGCTGGTACTGGAAGAGCTGTTGGCGCAGAACCTGTCGATGCTGCAGATCCGCCATGATCACGGTGGCCATCAAGCCCTGCCGCTGCCCGCCGATCCCGCCCTCGATGGCGCCTTTCTTGCCAGCCTGCCCTTCACGCCCACCGGCGCGCAGCAGCGGGTGGTGGATGAGATCCGCACCGATCTGGCCAACAGCGAGCCAATGATGCGGCTGGTGCAGGGGGACGTCGGTTCAGGCAAAACCCTGGTGGCTGCCCTCGCCGCCTTAACCGCCATCGGCCAGGGCCACCAAGTTGCGCTAATGGCCCCAACCGAGCTGCTTGCGGAGCAACACGCCATGGCCTTCAGCCATTGGTTCAAACCCTTAGGCATTGAAGTCGCTTGGTTAGCAGGCAAGCTCAAAGGCAAGGCGCGAGACGCCACCCTGACCGCCATCGCCGACGGCTCGGCCAAGATGGTGGTGGGCACCCACGCCATCTTCCAGGCCGCGGTGGCCTTCGATCACCTCGCCTTGGCCATCGTCGATGAACAACACCGCTTTGGCGTCCATCAACGGCTGGAGCTGCGGGAGAAAGGCCTCAAAGATGGCCGCTACCCGCATCAGTTGATCATGACCGCCACGCCCATCCCCCGCACCTTGGCCATGACCGCCTATGCGGATCTGGATGTGTCGGTGATCGACGAGTTACCGCCGGGCCGCACCCCGATCACCACGGTGGCACTCGCCGATAACCGGCGTCCCGACGTGCTGGAGCGGGTACGCCAGGCCTGCACCGGTGGCCGGCAAGCCTATTGGGTCTGTACCCTGATCGACGAGT
This sequence comes from Ferrimonas pelagia, assembly GCF_039543565.1. Classification (NCBI taxonomy): domain Bacteria; kingdom Pseudomonadati; phylum Pseudomonadota; class Gammaproteobacteria; order Alteromonadales; family Ferrimonadaceae; genus Ferrimonas; species Ferrimonas pelagia. The sequence goes on from NZ_BAABJZ010000092.1 coordinate 19,655, forward strand.
CTGAAGTCCTGCAATGCCAGGCGGCGGAAGATACGGCGGCGGAGTTAACCCAAGCCTTGCCGGAGCTGAACGTCGGCCTGGTGCACGGCCGCATGAAGGCGGACGAAAAACAGCAGATCATGGAGGCCTTTAAGTCTGGCGAGCTGCACCTGCTGGTCGCCACCACGGTGATCGAAGTGGGCGTCGACGTGCCCAACGCCAGTCTGATGATCATTGAGAATCCCGAACGGCTGGGCCTGGCCCAGTTGCATCAGTTAAGAGGCCGTGTCGGACGAGGAGAAGTGGCCAGCCACTGTGTCCTGCTCTATCACCCGCCCCTGAGCAAAACGGCTCTGGCCCGCCTCGGCGTACTCAGGGAGAGCAACGACGGCTTCCTCATCGCCCAGCGGGATCTGGAGATCCGCGGTCCGGGCGAAGTGCTCGGCACCCGCCAAACCGGACTGGCCGAGCTCAAGATCGCCGATCTGGTACGGGATGCCCACCTGATCCCTCAGGTTCAGCGCTTGGCACACCATCTCATGCAACACCATCCCCACTGCGTGCCAGCCATTATTGATCGCTGGCTCGCGGGACGGGAGATCTACGGTCAGGCCTGACACGCCGGATCGACAGCAACACAATACGTTACACGACAAGCGTGATCTGGGAGCTGGACTCCGGCCCCAAACTGGTCACAATAGATCTCCGGATCAGGAAGATGAGACCCCCGATGTATCAAGACGATGACGATCAAAGCCGTTCCAGCCTCAACCAGATCGCCCTGATCTTGGTGTTGCTGGTGATGATTGCCTGTGGTGCCGGCTGGTACTACTTTCTGCGCCAGGCCCCCCAGCCTGAGCCTGAGCCCATTCCTCAGATCGCGGTGAACGAGCCTACCCTGCCGGCTGAGCCGCTGCCGGTTGAACCAGTACCGGAGCCCGAACCTGAGCCAGAGCCAGAGCCTGAGCCCGAACCTGAGCCTGAGCCTGCCCCCGAGCCTGCGGCCGATCCGCTACCCGGCCTGGACGACAGCGACGCCTATGCCAATGAGCAACTGCAAGCGATCGCCGACGGCATGAAGATCGACAGTGCGATCCGCGCTGACAATCTGCTGCGCCGCCTGGTGGTGTTCGTCGACAATCTGGCCGGCGGCGAGGTGATGCGCCAACAAGGGCCATTCCAGCCCCTGCAGCAAGACTTTGCCGCGCTGGAGGTCAATAACAGCCTTTATCTGGATCCCGAAGGGTATCGCCGCTACGACAAGTACGCGGATTTCCTCTATCGCTTGGATGAAGGCGCGCTGCGCGACACCTTCCTGCGGATCGAGCCCCTGCTCGAGCAAGCCTACCAAGAGCTGGGGTACCCACCCGGACGCTTCCGCGGCACGCTAAATCAAGCCATGGACGAATTGCTGCGAGCCCCGGAATATGAACAGCCGCTGCTGCTGGAAAGCCATACGGTCAACTATCAATTCGCCGACGAAGCGATAGAGGATCGCTCCGATGCGCAGAAGGTGATGATCCGCATGGGCCCGGACAACACTCGCAAGATCAAATCACTGCTGCGCCGCTTCAAGGCCGCACTGAACGAGTAAAGCGCCAAGCGCGGACACAAAAGGCCAGCACCTCAGTGCTGGCCTTTTTGCCATGCGGGCAGCGGACAGGCGCTACGCCCGCGGGGCGAGCACCACAAACTGCCCTTCAAACTCCGCGTTGCCATCCAGTGATACCTTGATGCTCACCCTGGCGTTACGCCCGCGCGTCAGTGGCGAGAGATCGATCTCAACCGGCTCGCTACGACACTCCGGCACGCCGTTGACCGGCTTATGATAGCGGATGTGGCCGTCAGCCAGCACGATGTCCCCTTTAAGCCCCGCCGCTTCCAGCGCCAGCCAAACCCGGCCCCAACCGGTCAAGGTGGCGTGGCTGTAGATACTGCCAGCAAACATGGTGCCGTGCAGATTCTGGTTGGCGGCCCGATCGGCTCGCGTGATCAACACGCCTTGCTCAAACGACACCGCCTCGATCGCCATAAACTTCGACAAAGGAATGGTGTCGTGCCAGAGCCGGGTCAAACGCTGTAACCGGCTGTTCATCGGCTCATCCATAAGCGCACATCTCATTAAACCTGCAACGAAAAGGTGACCGGCCCGTCGTTGAGCAGCGAGACCTTCATATCGGCGCCAAACTGACCGGTCGCCACCGTCATCCCCTGACTGCGGCAATAGGCAACAAACGCCTCATATTGCTTTTCCGCATCGGTCGGGTGCGCCGCGCTGGAGAAACTCGGCCGCAGCCCCTTTTTGGTGTCCGCCGCCAAGGTAAACTGACTCACCACCAGCAGGCTGCCACCGGCCTGGGCCACATTCAGGTTCATCTTATCGTCGGCATCGGCAAAGACACGATACTTCATCACCTTGTCCGCCAAACGCTTCAGCTTGTCGCCATCGTCGTCTTTCTCGACGCCCAGCAACACCAATAACCCCTTATCAATGGCACCGACGGTCTCCCCTTCCACCACGACACTGGCGTGGGACACCCGCTGGATCAACGCAATCATCTTCCTACCTCATACGACAAAATGGCGGTTATGATCCCGCGCCCTCGTCATCGATGCAAGGTGGCTGCGCCGGCTGAAAATACTCTGGAATGGCCGCCGTGATCGCCGCCCCCAGTAAGACGATCAACCAAGACAGATAGACCCAGACAAACAGGATGGGGATCACCGCCAGCGCGCCGTAGATCGCCTCATACGAAGGAAACGTAGTGACGTACCAGGCAAACGCCTTCTTACTGGCTTCAAACAGAAACGCCGCGCTGAAGGCGCCGATCAGTGCATGCCAGAGTCGCACCCGAGTGTTGGGCACCAAGGTGTAGAGCAAGGTAAAGGTGATCACCGATAACAGCAGTGGCAAACGACCGATAAAGAACGCAAAGACACCGGAGAAACCCGCGTCAGAAAACACCTTGAGCGAGACGATGTAGGAGGTCACCGCAATACTGGCGCCCATCAGGATCGGCCCCAGCGTCAGGATCATCCAATACAAGGAGAAAGAGAACACCCAGCGGCGATGGCTGCGAATGGCAAAAATGCGGTTGAGCGCCTTATCGATATTGGAGATCAGCAACAGTGCCACCACCGCCAGCGCCAACACCCCCACCGCCGTCATCTTGGAAGCGTTATCGACAAATTCGCCCAGATATTGCTGCACCGTATCCCCGGCCGCGGGGACAAAATTGGTATACACAAAGCTTTCCAACTGCTCCCGCGCCCCAGCAAAACCGGGAAACGCCGAGAACACCGACAACACCACCGCCATCATCGGCACCAGCGACAGCAGGGTCACATAGGCCAAATGACCGGCGGTGATCTGCAGCCCGATCTGCTGACTGCGCTGCCAGCAAAACGGGAAAAAGCCCCATGCCTTACGCCACTCCAGCTGGCTCAGCGTACGCTGCCCTATCTTCAGATCCATACTCCATCCTCTTTACCGCTGGCGTCATTGTAAACAATAAGGCAACATTTCCAGAAACGAGACTAAAATACAAAGACTTTCACAAGGAGTGTTTATGTCCTCGCAAGGCTCCGCTGGCAACGTGATCGCCGCCGTCTGCAGTTTCTTTATTCCCGGGCTGGGTCAACTGGTCCAGGGCCGGATCCTCGCCGCGCTGATCTTCTTTATCGTCACCTTGGTCGGCTATGCCGCCTGGGTGCTGATCATCCCCGCCATCATCGCCGGGATCGCCCACCTCTGGGCCATCATCGACGCCGCCCGCTACAAAGCCTAAGCCGCTGGCCCAAGCCCAAGCCCAAGCCCAAGCCCTACAATAAGGAGCGACCATGAAAGCCCTGTTACTGATCCTCTCCCTCAGCCTCACCCTCACCGGCTGCCAGAGCGCTTATTATGCCGCCGCCGAGCAGGTGGGTTATCACAAGCGTGAGATCCTGGTCGACCGGGTGGAAGACGCCCAGGAGAGCCAGCAAGAGGCGCAGGAGCAGTTCAGCTCGGCGCTGGAGCAACTCAAAACCCTGGTGGATTTTGACGGTGGCGAGCTTGAAGACGTCTACGACAAGGTCAAAGCCGAATACGACGACGCCCAGGATGCGGCCGATGCAGTCACCAGCCGCATCAATGGCGTCAACGACGTCGCCGACGCCATGTTCGACGAATGGCAAACTGAGCTGGAGCAATACCAGTCCGCCAACCTGCGCCGGGAAAGCGAAACCCAGCTGCGTGACACCCGCCGCCGCTACGACAGCATGCTCAAAGCAATGCGTCAGGCCGAAGCCAAGATGGATCCGGTGCTTAAGCGCCTCAAGGACAATGAGCTGTACCTGAAACACAACCTCAATGCCCGCGCCGTCGGGGCGATCGGCAAAGAGTTTGGTGCGCTGGAAGGCGAAGTCGAACGGGTCATTGCCGAGATGAACAAGGCGATCGCCGAGTCCGATAAGTTCATCGCGACCCTGCAGTGAGCCTCAAGGCTGGCCGCCCCCAACGCCTGAGGGTGGCCATTCACCACTCAGGCCTGCCGTCAGTTCAAAATTGCATCACGCCCCGTTTCCCATCCAGCCGGTTATGCTTTAAAGTGCCGCCCGCGCTAGGGCAAACCCAAACTGGACGATGTGATCACCATGACCGAAAAACGCCTCAATAAATTCATCAGCGAATCCGGCTTCTGCTCCCGCCGCGAGGCGGACAGACTGATCGAGCAGAATCGTGTCACCATCAATGGTCGTCATCCTGAGCTTGGCACCAAGGTGCAGCCCGGTGACAGCGTCGAGGTCGACGGCAAGCGGATCAAAGCCAGCGCCAGCGACAAGGCGGATCGGGTCTACATCGCCTACAACAAGCCGATCGGGATCACCTGCACCACCGAGGGCGACGTCGAAGGCAACATCATCGACGCCATCGGCCATAAAAAGCGGATCTTCCCCATTGGTCGCCTAGATAAACCCTCCGAAGGGCTGATCTTCCTGACCAGCGACGGCGACATCGTCAATAAGATCCTGCGCGCCGAGAACGCCCACGACAAAGAGTACGTGGTGACCGTCGATAAGCCGATCAGCGAACGTTTCCTCGAGCGCATGGCCCGTGGCGTGCCCATTCTTGGCACCGTGACCAAGCCGTGCAAGGTCAGCGTGGTGAGCAAGTTCGTGTTTAAGATCGTGCTGACCCAGGGCCTCAACCGCCAGATCCGCCGCATGTGTGAGTTCCTCGACTACGAAGTGCTGGCGTTGAAGCGCACCCGCATCATGAACGTCTCGGTCGAGGGCTTGCGTCCGGGCCAGTGGCGCGATCTCACCGCGGTTGAGATGGCCGAGCTCAACGCCGCCGTCGCTGGCTCAAGCAAAACCGCGGTCGAGGGCCACATCAGCCCGGCCAAGCGGATCAAGCCCGGCCAGCGTCAAGCAGAGCCGCGCCCGCGCAGCGGCGAGCCACGTCGCCCCTCCGGCCAGGGCGAAGGCCGTGGCGTCTTGGGTAAGCCGCTGCCAACCCGAGCAAGCGGTCAGCGCCGCTATGAGATGAACGACGATCGGGGCGGCGATGCGCCATCCAAACCGAAACAGCACTACAACAATCCGAACAAGCCAATGGACAATAAGCCCGCCAAGCCAAAGAAAAGCGGTGGTAGTACCCTGACGCTCAAGCGTAAAGGCTAACCCAGTAGACAAAGCAAACCGGCGCCCAATGGCGCCGGTTTTTGTTATGTCAGACGGTAACCATCATCTGGCTTGGGCTGACTCACGCTGCTGACGCAGATACAGGGTTTGCAGCAGGCCAAAGGCGCTGGATACACTCCAGTACAGCGCCACGCAGGCTGGAAAGCTAAACCAAGCCAACGCCCCGACCAACAGCGGCACCGCGCATTGCAGCAGGAGTGGCATATCACTGCCCGGCATCAACCACAGGCTGAGCCCGGTCAACAACGTGACCAACACGGCCAGCACGGCATCTGGGCGAGCGAGATCGGCGATCCAGCCCCACCCGCCGCTCAGTTGCCAACGACCGAGGGCCTGGATCATCCCTAGGCCAAACAGCGACTGACCCGCCATATTCGTCATGCCTGCCCGGCTCAACAGCTGCACCCCATGCTGGCGATACAACCCCATCGTTGCCTTGCTCAGGCCGGCAGGATCATCGGCATATTCGCGCTTCAGCTGCGCCAAATGAGGCCTCAGCGCCTTGAGCCGTTGTTGATTGGCTTGTTGATCCAAGGCTGCACGCAGCGATAGCGGCAATAACACGAGGCGCACCAGCGCCGTCAGCATCAGCATGCCACCGACGGCGTTCAGATCTAAGGCCATTGAGAGGGTGTACATTGTCTGGATCAAGCCATCCAACAGGATGTGCCACATACTGCATTTCCTTACGCAGGTGATTGAATATCCAAGATAGCATCCGGCCATTCGCGGCACAATCCATCAACAACTCTGCCTCGTCGCCAACCGTTTGTCCGGATCAAAAAAGCCCCGCTCTTGCGAGCGGGGCTTTTATCGTATCAAGCGAATGCCAATTACTTGGCTTGACGGCTGTCGCGCTTACGCTCGTTTTCAGTCAGCAGCTTCTTACGGATACGGATGTTTTCTGGAGTCACTTCCACCAACTCATCAACGTCGATGAATTCCAGGGCTTGTTCCAAAGACATGTTCAACGCCGGGGTCAGGGTCTGCGCTTCGTCCGTACCGGAGGCACGTACGTTGGTCAGCTGCTTGCCTTTCAGCGCGTTCACGGTCAGGTCGTTGTCACGGCTGTGAATGCCGATAACCATGCCTTCGTACACTTCGGTACCGTGGCCAACCATCATGCGACCACGGGCCTGCAGGTTAAACAGGGCGTTGGTCAGAGCCTTGCCGGTCGCGTTGGCGATCATAACGCCGTTAGAACGGGCGCTGGCCATGCCACCTTTGAAAGGACCGTACTGCATGAACGTGTGGTACAGCAGACCGGAACCCGAGGTGATGGTCATGAACTCGGTCTGGAAACCGATCAGGCCACGGGATGGCATGATGAAGTCCATACGGATACGACCTTTACCGTCAGGCGCCATGTCGGTCAGCTCTGCTTTACGCAGACCCATTTTCTCCATGATGGTGCCCTGATGCGCTTCTTCCACATCGATGGTGACGGTTTCATACGGTTCTTCAGTCTGACCGTCAACTTCGCGCATGATCACTTCTGGACGGGATACCGCCAGCTCGTAACCTTCACGACGCATGTTTTCGATCAGGATACCCAGGTGCAGCTCACCACGACCGGATACCTTGAACTGATCCGGGTTAGCGGTTTCTTCAACGCGCAGTGCAACGTTGTGTACCAGTTCTTTTTGCAGACGCTCCAGGATGTTACGTGAAGTCACGTACTTACCTTCCTGACCACAGAAAGGAGAAGTGTTGACCTGGAAGGTCATGGTTACGGTTGGCTCATCAACAGACAGTGGTGGCAGTGCTTCCACTTCGTGAGGACAGCAAACGGTATCGGAGATCTTCAGCTCACCCAGACCGGTGATGGCGATGATGTCACCCGCTTCCGCTTCTTCAATTTCGTGGCGTTCCAGGCCCATGTAGCCCATCACTTTACCCACTTTACCGTTGCGAACCTTACCGCCGGCACATTCGATGGTCACCTGCTGGTTAACCTTCACTTTACCACGGGAAACACGACCAACGCCGATAACGCCCAGGTAAGAGTTGTAGTCCAGCTGAGAGATCTGCATCTGGAAAGAACCTTCCGCGTCACCCGCAGGCTCGGAAACTTCGTCCACGATGGTTTGGAACAGATCGGTCATGTCTTCTTTTTGAACGCCTTCTTCGCTAGAAGCCCAGCCGTTCAGTGCGGAAGCGTAAACCACCTTGAAATCCAACTGTTCGTCGGTCGCACCCAGGTTGTCGAACAGGTCAAATACCTGATCCATCACCCAGTCAGGACGAGCGCCTGGCTTGTCGATCTTGTTGATCACCACGATTGGCTTCAGGCCCAAAGCAAAGGCTTTCTGGGTCACGAAGCGGGTCTGTGGCATCGGGCCTTCTTGAGCGTCAACCAGCAGCAGCACGGAATCCACCATGGACATGACACGCTCTACTTCACCACCGAAGTCGGCGTGTCCTGGGGTGTCCACGATGTTGATGCGGTAGTCGTTCCACTTAATGGCGGTGTTCTTCGCCAAAATGGTAATGCCACGCTCTTTTTCAATATCGTTGGAATCCATCACGCGCTCGTCGAGATCAACGCGCGCGTCTAAGGTGCCGGACTGGCCCAACAGTTTATCAACCAGGGTCGTTTTACCGTGGTCAACGTGCGCGATGATCGCCACGTTACGTAGGTTCTTGATGCTCAAAGTGGTCTCTCCGGGCAAAGGGGTACTAGGAAAAACCCGGCCTTTAATTAGGTCCAGGTTCATGACGACCCCTTCGCGGGGTAAATTCTGGGCGGCGATTGTACTGGAAACCGGTCAAAACCGCGACAACAAAGCATGGTCTAAATCAGATAAATTCTCCACGAACCATGCTACAACAAGATGAAAACAAGAAATGGTCCGCGCCCAGCGGGCTGGATCGCGGCCAAAAAACGGCTCGGAGCGCGGCTGCATTCCTCATTTGAGTGCAAAGCACCAAAATGGTGCATCTGGTCAAATTTTGCGAACCATATTGGTGCAACGCGGCCGTACACCACAAGAACAAACAACAACACTCCTTTTATATCAGTCACTTAAAAAGTTGGCACAACCTTAGCTTTAACCGTGCCAGCTTAGTTTGCCGCTCTATATTCTGCCATTGGAGGCTCTTAGGATGTCCATCGAAAACGTATTGAACCTGATTGAAGAACACGACGTAAAATTCGTCGACCTGCGCTTTACCGACACCAAGGGGAAGGAACAGCACGTTTCTATTCCTGTAAACCAGATCGACGCTGACTTCTTCGAAGAAGGCAAGATGTTCGATGGCTCCTCCATTCAGGGTTGGAAAGGGATCAACGAATCCGACATGATCCTGATGCCGGATCCGGCCACCGCCGTTCTGTGCCCGTTTACCGACGTAGAAACCCTGAACGTGCGCTGTGACATCATCGAGCCTGCCACCATGGAAGGCTACGATCGCGATCCGCGTTCCATCGCCAAGCGTGCCAAGTCCTTCATGCAATCCACCGGCATCGCCGATGATGTGTTCTTCGGCCCAGAGCCTGAGTTCTTCCTGTTTGATGACGTCAAGTACAAGACCGACATGTCCGGCTCCATGTACAAGATCGACGCAGAAGAGGCCTCCTGGAACTCTGACAAACACTACGAAGGCGGCAACAAAGGTCACCGTCCTGGCGTGAAAGGTGGCTATTTCCCCGTATCGCCAGTGGATTCGGCGCAAGATATCCGCTCCGCCATGTGTCTGGTACTGGAAGAGATGGGTCAAACCGTTGAAGCACACCACCACGAAGTAGCCACCGCGGGCCAGAACGAAATTGCCTGTAAGTTCAACAGCATTGTTGAGAAGGCCGATGAGATCCAGGTGATGAAGTACGTGATCCACAACGTGGCCCACGCCTACAACAAGTCTGCCACCTTTATGCCTAAGCCCGTGGTTGGCGATAACGGCTCTGGCATGCACTGCCACCAGTCCCTGAGCAAGAACGGTGAAAACCTGTTTGCCGGCGACAAGTACGGCGGTCTGTCCGAGATGGCGCTGCACTACATCGGCGGTATCATCAAGCACGCCCGTGCCATCAACGCCTTTGCTAACGCGTCCACCAACTCGTACAAGCGTCTGGTTCCTGGCTTCGAAGCCCCGGTGATGCTGGCCTACTCCGCCCGTAACCGCTCCGCTTCCATCCGTATTCCAGTGGTACCAAGCCCGAAAGGCCGTCGTATCGAAGTGCGCTTCCCAGATCCAACCGCCAACCCATACCTGGCCTTCTCTGCCATGCTGATGGCGGGCCTGGACGGGATCATCAACAAGATCCACCCAGGCGAAGCGATGGACAAGGATCTGTACGATCTGCCAGCGGAAGAAGCGGCCGAGATCCCAACCGTTGCCTCCAGCCTGACTCAGGCTCTGGAAGCCCTCGACGCAGACCGTGAGTTCCTGACTGCCGGTGGCGTCTTCTCCAACGATTTCATCGACTCTTACATCGCCTTGAAAGAAGCGGAAGTAGAGCGTCTGAACATGACCACGCACCCGGTCGAATTCGAGATGTACTACAGCGTGTAAGCGCGAGCCAGCTACGGGAAGTAGAACCGCCTCTGCACCCTAAAAAACAATAAGATCGAAGAGGCAAGCTCCAAACCCACCCTGTCACCCAGGGTGGGTTTTTTTTCGCCCGCCAAGCCACTACACTCGGAGGTAACTTCATCCTGAACGGAGTCCTCCATGTCCGCCAAACCGTTACTGCTGTGCTTGCTGATCGCCTTTGGTAGCAACGCCCAGATCTACAAATGGGTCGACGACGACGGCAAGGTACATTACTCCGACAAGCCCCGATCGGGTGCAACGGCGGTCAGCCTCAAGCCGGGCAGCACCGTCCACCTACCCACGTCGACGCGCTCCCTCTCCACCGAGTCACAGGCCGACGAGCAGATCGCCTATCGCATTGATCTGATCGCCCCCGAAGACGAGGCCACGGTCCGCAACAATCAGGGACAGCTGGATCTGCAGATCGCGCTGGAGCCCGCACTCGCCGCTGATCACCGCGTCCAGCTTTGGCTTGATGGCCGCTTAAGCCGTACCTTGGGCAGTGGCGGTTCCTTTGCCTTGGATGACCTTGATCGCGGGGAACATCAACTGCAAGCCAAGGTGATTGATAAAAGCGGCAAAGTCCTTGCATTAAGTCCTACACGGACCGTATTTATGCACCGCCACTCACGCTTGTTCCCCGCAGCAGGCGCTCAGCCCAAGGTTTTGCCCGCAACCGGCCAAAACTGACCGGCAGACATTGCACCAAACTGGTGCAATGTTAAGGTGGTGCATCATCGCAGCGCAGGCGAAAAGGATGCACCACTATGGGTAGCCCCCCAGATCCACAACTATTGAACCACCTATCGACCGCTATTCTGGTGCTGGATCAAGAGCAGCGGGTGCAATACGCCAACATGGCCGCCGAGCAACTGCTTGGCCTCAGCTGCCGGCGTATGCGAGGCTGCCTGTTTGCCGAGCTCTACAGCCAGATCTCGGCCGAGCAAGCCGCACTGGCACAAGCGCTCAGTGGCGAGCAAGGCCAAGCCCTGTACGCCCTATCGCTGCTGACCCTGGACAACCAACATCACACGGTCGATCTCGCTTTTACTCCGCTGGAGGATCAGCGGATGCTGATCGAAGCCCGCACCGTGGATCAGCAACACAGGATCAGCCAAGAGCTGCAACAGTACGCCCAGCATCACGCCGCCCAACTCTTGGTTCGCGGCCTGGCGCATGAGATCAAGAATCCGCTCGGCGGGCTGCGCGGTGCGGCGCAGCTACTCAACATGGAGCTGGAAAGCGATGAGCTCAAGGAGTTCACCGGGATCATCATTGAGCAGGCCGACCGCTTGCGTAATCTGGTCGACCGCCTACTGGGGCCTCAGCATCCGGGCAACTGGGCGCGCAGCAACATCCACCGTTTGCTGGAGCAAACCAGCCGCCTGTGCCAGATAGAAACCGCCGAACTGCTGCTTATCGAGCGCGACTACGATCCCTCCATTCCTGATTTCATGATGGACAGTGAGCAGTTGCAGCAAGCCCTGCTCAACATCATCCGCAATGCGGTGCAGGCCATGGGCGGACGCGGCCAACTCACCCTGAAAACCCGCAGCAAAGGCGGGATCACCATAGCAGGGGTACGCCATCGGCAAGTAGTGGCGATCAGCATCATCGATAACGGCCCGGGGATCCCCTCAGAGGTACGTGACACCCTGTTTTACCCCATGGTTACCAGCAAAGCCGATGGCAGCGGCCTCGGTCTGTCCATTGCCCAGAACATCGTCAGCCAACACCAAGGTCGGATCGATCTGGAAAGCTGGCCTGGCCACACCGAATTCACCCTGCTATTGCCACTGATCTTTACCAAGGAGGCGTTGTGAGCGAACAAGTTTGGATCCTCGATGACGACAGTTCCATCCGCTGGGTACTGGAGCGTGCCCTCAAACGCGCCCAGATCAGCTGCGCCAGCTTCGCCAATGCCGAATCGCTTTGGCAGGCACTGGGCGTCAGCCAGCCGAGCGTGATCCTGTCGGATATCCGCATGCCTGGCACCGACGGCCTCACCCTACTGACTCGGATCAAGGGCGAATTCCCCGATCTGCCGGTGCTGATCATGACCGCCCATTCCGATCTGGACAGCGCCGTCGGCGCCTATCAGTCCGGCGCGTTCGAATACCTACCCAAGCCGTTCGACATCGACGAGGCCATCGCCTTAGTACGCCGGGCACTGGAGCACAGCGCCAGCAAGGTGAAGAAGAGCAAAGCCAAGATCGAAGCGATGCCGGAGATCATCGGCGAAGCCCCGGCGATGCAGGAAGTGTTCCGCGCCATTGGCCGACTCGCCCGCTCCTCCATCAGCGTGCTAATCAACGGCCAATCGGGCACAGGTAAAGAGCTGGTGGCCAGCGCATTGCACAAACACAGCCCACGCGCCGAGCACCCCTTTGTCGCGCTGAATATGGCCGCTATCCCCAAGGATCTGATCGAGTCTGAGCTGTTCGGCCATGAAAAAGGCGCCTTCACCGGTGCCGGCGGCCAGCGCCAGGGCCGATTCGAGCAAGCCAATGGCGGCACCCTGTTTCTCGATGAGATCGGCGATATGCCACTGGACGTGCAAACCCGCCTGCTGCGGGTCCTGTCCGACGGCCAGTTCTACCGGGTCGGTGGCCACCACCCGGTCAAAGTGGACGTGCGGATCGTCGCCGCCACCCACCAAGATCTGGAGCAGCGCGTCGGCGATGGGCAATTCCGCGAGGATCTGTTCCATCGCCTCAATGTGATCCGCATTCAGCTGCCCGCCCTGAAGGATCGCTGCGAGGATATCCCGGCGCTGACCCGACACTTCCTCACCAGTGCGGCCAAAGAGTTAGGCGGCGATCCCAAACGCCTAAGCGAAGCGGCAGAGAAACGCCTGTGCCAATTCAGCTGGCCCGGCAACGTGCGTCAACTGGAAAATGCCTGCCGCTGGATGACCGTGATGGCCTCCGGTCAGGAGATCCTGGAGGCCGATCTCCCCCCCGAGCTGAGTCGCACGCCCTCCGGCACCGCCCCCACTCAGGGCGACGACTGGACCGAGCTGCTGGCCCACTGGGTCGATCAGGCCTTGGCCAATGGCGAAGCCGATCTGCTCAGCCAGGCCCAGCCTGCGTTTGAGCGCACCCTGCTCAAGGTCGCCCTGCGCCACAGCCATGGCCACAAGCAAGACGCCGCCCGGCTGCTGGGCTGGGGCCGCAATACCCTGACCCGCAAACTGAAAGAACTGAAGATGGAAGGGTAAATTCGAGCGGCGAGGGAAAGGGCCAGGTCACATCATCCCCGCCGTGAGTACGCCACCCGACGCGCGGCATGCTCAAACCGGATCTTCATGCACGATCACGTCCGCACCGGGAAATTCCGTGCGGATCCGCTGCTCAACCGCATCGGCGACGCCATGGGCTTGCAACAAGGTCAGCGCCCCATCCAACTCCAGGTGCAACTGGACACAAAGCCGATTGCCCGACAGCCGGGTCCGCAGATCGTGATAGCCCCGCACCTGAGGATCATGCTGCACCAGCGCCACCACGCGCTGACGCACCTCGGGATCGGCCTCACGATCGAGCAGTAACTGCACCGCCTCATGACCCAGCCCCCAGGCCCCATAACCGATGTACAGCGCGATCAGCACAGCAAACACCCCATCGGCCCACAACACGCCCATCCCCGCCAACACCAAAGCCAACAGCACCGCCGCATTGAGCAGCAGATCCGAGCGATAGTGCAACGCATCGGCGGCGATGGCGCTCGAGCCGGTGATCGCCACCGCCCGGCGCTGCAGCGCCAGCAACGCCAGCGTCATCACAATGGCAAACAACGTCACCCCGATCCCCAGCGCGGAACGCTCCAGCAACTGGGGCGATAGCACCCGCTCAACCCCATGAAACAACAGCAGCAGTGCCGAGCCAAGGATAAAGCCGGACTGCACCAGGGTCGCCAGCGGCTCCGCCTTGCCATGGCCAAAACGATGATCACTGTCCGCCGGAACCAGAGCCACGCGCAGCGCGTAGAAGTTCACCATCGACGCCATCGCATCCATCATCGAGTCCGTCAACGAAGCCAACAGGCTGGCCGAGCCGGAATAGAACCAGGCCGCCAGCTTCGCCACGATCAGGATCAACGCCGTCGCCACCGAGGCACGAGTGGCCCATTTGATCCAAAATGCGTACTGAGCTGGTGACGCAACGGAACCGCGAACAGCTGGCATAACTCCACTCACCAAAGAGAAAGACTGCCCTAAGTTTACCAGAAGGATCACGCTGGCCGAGTTCGCTTCGCTGCCGATATCACACTCTGTTCGAAAAGCGGGTGATTGAGGGGTAAAACAGTGTAAATGCCGCTTGGGCCGACCAGACCCATAGGTTAGGCTTTAACGAATACGACTTATGAGGGCAAATCATGAACCGCATCCTGCTGGTGGAAGACGACAAGGGCCTGTCCGAACTGCTGGGCCAACTGCTGGAATTAGAAGGCTTCGATCCCACGATCTGTCAGGATGGCCCCTCCGGTTTAGCGGCGGCGCAAAGCGGCAACCACGACATCGTCCTGCTCGATGTCATGCTGCCGGGCATGAATGGCTTCGATATCCTACGTCAACTGCGCCAGAGCAGCGATGTACCGGTACTGATGCTGACCGCCAAAGGCGACGACATCGATCGGGTCGTCGGGCTTGAGATCGGCGCCGATGACTATCTGCCCAAACCCTTCAACGATCGTGAGCTGATCGCGCGGATCCGCGCCATCCTGCGTCGCACCAAAGACAACACCCACGAGCGTGACAAGGAAACCAGTAACGACAGCGAGCAAGTGGCCCACAGCGATCTGCTGCTCTACCCGCGCCGCCAGGAAGCCTGGGCCCGCGACGAACAGCTGATACTGACCGCCACCGAATTCACCCTGCTACTCGAACTGGTGCGCCACAGCGGCGAGGTGATCAGCAAAGAGACCCTGTCGCAGGATGTGCTCGGCAAGAAACTGATGCCGTTTGACCGCAGCCTGGATATGCACCTGTCGAACCTGCGTCGCAAGCTGCCGGAGCGACTCGACGGTCGCCCACGGGTCAAAACCGTCCGCGGCAAAGGCTACATTTGGCTCGACTAATGCGCCAACCCAACCATCTGTTTTTCAAACTGCTGCTGGCATTTTGGATCACCACCTCACTGATCCTGGTGTTGGTGATCGGCCTGCCCTACCTGCAGAAACAGCTGGATCGGGACGACATTGATCCACGCCACGAGAAGACCCTCGAGAGCGTGGCGGAGCGACTGGAGCGGGCCGATGGGCGCGCCCTGGTCAGCATTGGCGAACTCCTGCGTCAGGAGCAGTCGCGCCAGAGCCGCAACAAACGGATGCAGTTCTATGTGGTGAATAACATTGGTCAGCCGATCAGCACCGCGCCCCGCTTCCTGCCACAGGACGTTCGAGATTTCCTGCTGGAACAGAAAAACTATCAACAGCCGAAAACCTTTCGCTTCAGCAGCAGCTTGGTCTCCGGCCCCCTGCCGGTCTACCTGCAGGACGATCAGTATTATCTGATCGGCCGACTCAAGACGGGTCGCCAGCGCCACTTCCTGTTCTCTCTGACCGACGAGCCCTGGGCATTGCTGTTGCTGTCCATCACCTTCTCCGGGCTGGTGTTTGGCATGCTGGCCTGGCACTTGGGCAAACCTCTGCGCCATCTGCGCGAAGCCGCCGGCGCCCTGGCCAGCGGCGATCTGGACGCTCGGATCAACGGCAGTACGCTCAACCGACGGGATGAGATCGGCCAACTGGGCCGCAGCTTTAACCAGATGGCCGATTCAGTCACCACCATGCTGAAGGGCCAACAACGCCTGCTGTCGGACATCTCCCATGAGCTGCGCACGCCGCTGACCCGGCAGAAGCTGGGCCTGGCCTTGGCGCGCAAAAAGCACGGTGACAATCCGGAGCTACAGCGGATCGGCCGAGAAGCCGATCACCTCGAGCAGATGATCAGCGAGCTGCTGGCCCTGTCGCGGATGAACATGCAGATCACCGAGCGCAAACACCCGATGGATCTCAGCGACGCGCTGCGCCCCATGCTGGAAGACGCCCGCTTTGAGGCCGAGCAACTGGGTAAAAGCCTGCGCTTCGAGCTGCCCGACTCGCTGCCCTTCCATGGGATCGAAACCCTGCTGCTGCGCGCGGTTGAAAACCCACTCCGCAACGCCCTGCGTTATGCCCAGCATCAGGTCGACGTGCGTGTCACCGCCCAATCACGCACCCTGCAGATCCAGATCCGTGATGACGGCCCCGGTGTGCCTGAGCCCGAGCTGGAAACCATCTTTAAGCCCTTCTATCGGGTGGATGAAGCGCGCGACAGAGACAGCGGCGGCTGGGGTCTTGGGCTGGCGATCACCCTCGGCGCGATCGAGGCCCACCTAGGCCAGATCGAAGCCAGCAATCGCGTGCCACAGGGCTTGATGGTCACCATCACCCTGCCGCTGGATCCCCGCAGCCACTGAGCCGACGCCCGAGCCCGCTACTCCTCGCCAACAGCGAGCGGCAGTGACGGCTCGGCGCCCCACTCACTCCACGAACCGTCGTAGACCGACCAATCGGTGTAGCCCGCCTGCTGCGCCGCCAACGCCAACACGCAAGCCGTGACCCCACTGCCGCAGCTGAAGATCAGCCGATGCTGGGCCGTGGCACCCACGGCCTCAAACGCCGCCCGCAACTCCGCTTGTGGCCGCAACCGCCCTTGCACCAACAAACGGTCGAAAGGCAGATTCACCGAGCCGGGGATATGGCCAGCCCGTACCCCGGGCCGCGGCTCCGCCACACGACCGGCAAAACGCGCAGCGCCGCGCGCGTCGATCACCCGCACCCGCGGCTGCGCCAGGCTGGCCAGCACCGTCTCCGCATCACAGCAGCGCTGCGCACGCCATCGCGCCGAATAACGCGACGGCTCAATGTCCCTCGGTGCCGAGGTATTCACTGGTAATCCGGCTCGCTGCCAAGCGGGCAAACCGCCATTCAAAACCGCCACCTGCTCGTGGCCCATCGCCTGCAGCAACCACCAGGCCCGAGCCGCCGAAAACAACCCGAGGCTGTCGTACACCACCACGGGTCGCTCCCGCACCACACCCTGTGCCGACATCGCCGCCGCAAACCGCGACGCCGAGGGCACCATGTGCGGCGCCGGGTGGCTCGGATCGGCACAGGCCTGATCCAGATCCATAAACCCCGCCGCTGGCATCGAGCAACTGGATCGCCCCCTGCGCCATGCTTTGTGCCAGAGTGTCCACCTCGATCAGATCAGAAATTTGTGTCATCGCCTCGCCTTATCCAGAGTGCCTGCCCTCAGCCTACAAACAATGGCCACGAAGATCTGCCCCCTTGCTGCCTTCGCCGGCAAAGAGAGATCGCTTTCCACTTGCGGCCCACATCAATTTCTGCCTGTCCCCTTGCGTCGCGCGCCGAAGCCAAGTACAAGAAGCAGCAAACCCATACAGGAGCCTCGGCATGTTTGAGATCGCCCTTTACGAGCCGGAGATCGCCCCCAATACCGGCGCCATCATCCGCCTGTGCGCCAACAACGGTTGCCGCCTGCATCTGATCGAACCCATGGGGTTTGATATGGAAGAGAAGAAACTGCGCCGCGCCGGACTGGACTATGCCGAGCTCACCTCGGTGATCCGTTACCCCGACTACGCCGCCTTTCAAGCGGCCATGGCGGGCCGGCGGATCTTCGCCCTGACCACCAAAGGCAGCCGGCCCCACACCGAGCCCAGCTACCAGCCGGGCGATGTGCTGATGTTTGGCCCGGAAAGCCGCGGACTGCCCGCCGACGTGCGCGACGCCATCCCGGGCGAGCAACGGATCCGCATTCCCATGGTGGCCGATGCCCGCAGCCTGAACCTGGCCAATGCGGTGTCCATCGTCAGCTACGAAGCCTGGCGTCAGCACGACTTCGCCGGCGCGCTATAAGCTCTGATACACTGAGCAAGAACGCCGACCGCCATTGCGGCCTCTGAATCGAGTTACGAGAAACGTACCATGTCACTGCAAGACCAACTGATGAAGGCTGGCCTCGTCTCCAAGCATGACGCCAAGAAAGCCAACAAAGCCAAACACCGGGCCCTGAAATCCGGTAAGAAATTTGTCAACGAAGCCAAACAAGATGCGGCACAGAAACGGGTTGACCAAGCCGAGCGCGATCGCCAGTTGAACGCTGAGCGCAAAGCCGAAGCGGACAAGAAAGCGCTGCAGGCCCAGATCCGCCAGCTTATCACCGTTAATGCGCAGAACCGCGACCGCGGCGAGATCGCCTACAACTTCTCCGACAGCGGCAAGATCACCAAGATCTTCGTCACCGAGAAATTGCAGCAAGGGCTGATCAACGGTCAATTGGCCATCGCCAAGCTCGATGACAGCTACCACCTGATCCCCACCGGCGTCGCCGACAAGGTCGCGCAACGGGATGACAGCTTTATCGTGCTGCTCAACGACCGCAATGCCGAGGCTGAGGTGGACGAGGACGACCCGTACGCTGATTACCAGATCCCCGACGATCTGATGTGGTAAGCCGGTCCGCGCCGTGTGCGCCACCGCAAAAAGGCCCGCGCTGTCGACAGCGCGGGCCTTTTTTGTCGATTGATCTTGTCCGTTGAGCACGGGGCTACTGCCCGACCGCCTGCAGCAGGATGCGATTGTCCCCCTCAAACGGGTTTTCGTGGGACGGACTGATAAAGCGCAACTCGCCCCGCTCCTCGATCCGAACCGACAAAGAGTAGGTCATGCGAGGATCGATCAAGTCCGGATCGTAATCGATCACAAAGGCAAACGGCGGCGGCCCCTGAACCTGCTGAGTTTGCTTGGCGATCACCGTCGCCGCCACATCCTGTCGGGACACATCTTGCAGGCTGATGGTCATCACGCTGCCTAGCGCCGCGATCACCCGCTCGCGGTAAAACGCCTCGCCCGAGATCTGAACCATCGCCTTCGGCTCCGGCGCCGGCCCGCATCCGCCCAGCCCCAACAGCGCCACCAGCGCCATACCGCCCCATAGCTTCATTGGTTTATCTCCTATCACTCTCACTCAAACAGCTAGGAGCATAAATGATCGGTCTGGGCGATGCATACACCGGGTTTGCACTAGTGAAAAAAACGCCGCCACTCAACCATTCCCCCCCCTAAAACTTACCAGGCAATTTGATCCACAACCAAGAAGAAGGCAGCATGACATAGATATCATCGCTAAGTGATACGCTCGAGGTTCCCCTCTGACCGTACAAGTACCCATCGTAAAGGAGCAAGGAATGCACTTTTTAAAAACGGGGATAGTTGCACTGTCTCTATCCGCTTTGCTCACCGCCTGTGGCGGTGGCAGCGACAGCAATCCCACAGAGCCACCTGTGGTCGAGCCGCCCCCACCGACAACCTACACGCTGACTATCGCCGGGATCGCCACCGATGCTCCCATTGCCAATGCCGCGATCACGGCAATCGTGGGAGAGCAAAGCTATACCACCACCGCAGCCGCCGACGGTACCTACAGTCTGGATATCGAGTACCAAGATGGCGATTTGAACCCGAATGATTGGGTGATGCTCAACGCCAAGGGCGAAGGTTCACAGGCCCACATTGAGTTGGCAAGCAATATCGGAACCTTTGGCCTGGTTAATGAGTTGGCTGGCGACAACGCTACCCTTGATGCCGAAGCCAGCCACCGCACCAAGATCACCCAAGTATCAACGGCCAGCTATCTGCTGACCGCCGGATCCGAGGTCGCCACTGATGAAGCGCTGGCAGAAGCAGAAGCTGCCCTTGATGGCGACCAATTGCTCGAACTCAGTGGCTTGATCAAACTCATTGCCGACGACCCCGACTTTAGCGTCCCCGTGGGTGAGACCATCCTATCGACCCTGAACAAGGACAGCGGCAGCGTCAGCGACAACATTCAAAGCTATTTGGAAGAGAATGATCTGGTCGACGAGAATGGCGCCCCCACCGAAGCCTTTGAAGAAGCGTTAGCGCAGGCCATCGAAGACACGGTAACCGATCCCGCAGTAACCCAAGGCTTTAGCGCCGAAGAGCTGATCGGAACCAACGTCAACACCGTCAATATCACCACCGGCTGGGTTGCGCTTAATGGCGACGTTCTTCACCTTAATGAAGACGGCACCGCCTCCGTTGGCGCGCACGGCTCATACAACAGCATCACCAATGACATTGGCGCCCAGTGGCAACTCGATGAGGCCGGCACACTGCAATTACTCTATGAAGCAAACGGTGCTGTGTATTATCAGCTTATGAGTATTGGCGTCATAGCCGACCAATGGGGTGAAGACGTCGCTCAGCAACTGCTTGATCAGGATTATCAGTTCCAACCGATCCCGGTCATTCGTCAATTGCTCTCCACCAGAGTGGCCAAAATTGTCGGCAGCGGCAGCGACAGCGCGAAGGTATCACTCAAAACCGTTTCCTCCTACACGCTGGATCTCAGCGAGGTTTCTGGCATCGAGTGGGTCGGTGATCTACCCACTTATGAGCAAACAGATACCTATGCTCAGCTTTGGCACCCAGCAGTCAATATCAACTCCCTATGGCAGGAAGCCCCCGTAGGCCAGTGGGCGCTTCCGATGCCCGTGATGCTCGAAGGGTTGGACGACACTGAAGCGCAGCAATACTTCGCTCACGTACAAATCACCCTCGAAGAAAATGGCAACATCACCGACCCAGAGGGTGTTCCTCTTGGGGCATGGGACTTTACCGATGGATCTCTGGTGCTCTCGACCAATGATGGTTGGACAGTGAACTATCAGGCAATAGCGCAAAGCGAAGGGCTGTACAGTGCGGTGCTTACCACCCAAAAAGGCACCCTGAAGCAAAGCAGCATTAATTGGATCGCTCAATTTGATCCTGAGAGAAACACCTTAGAGCAGGATCTTATCCAAGAGATCCCCTACATATTGGGCACGTGGATTAACGGCTGGATGGCGAGCTCTGGTAATCCGGATAAGCCAACATTTAACTCTATTTGGGGCTACTCCCTGAGCGCTGATGGCAGCATGGCTCGAGTCAGTGCATATGAGGAGTATGATGAAAGCACAGACGCCTACTATGACTCGCATTTCGGCGCTGAAAACGATTATGGGTGGACGTGGCAACAAGAAGCCGAGGATGAATTCTCCTATCAAGGCAGCCTCGACTATGGGGATATGGTCCTTTCTCGCAAGCGTAACTGGACAGTCATTGCCACCATGGAAGACGGTCGGCATCTGGTGCTAGAGCGCAGCATTTTGACTTACGACTTTATTAACGATGCCATATCAGACCAAAGCGGCTACTTCGTTTTCCCCCGCATTAATGTTTTGTCTCCGGTGGATTTATCTCAATTTACCGAAGCCTACCAACGCTCACTGGACATGGGGACGCTTGTTGGCCCCGCCCCGGTAAACAAGTTCGATCCGGACCGCTTCAACAACAAAACGGTCTATGACGTCTACTTCGAAGAGCCCTCCATCGACCAAGGCCACGTTGAGCAATGTGAGAACATGACATTAGCTAACGCCATGCAGTTCAATGCCGACGGCACCGGCTCCTCCATAGAGGCATGTGATGGCAAGTTGTATGACTTTGATTGGGCACTGGAGCAGGACAACCGAGTACTGATGCTCGACTTTAGCGGCACTCATCTGCAATTCGTGGTCGCCGGTGAGATGATGACCGACGTCGATGCCCGAACAGCTTGCTGGGTCGACAGCGAAGACATCAGCACCGCCGAAGCCGCAATTGCAGTGGCCGAAGCGGGCTGCGATCCAGAGCAGTCCGGTTTTCCCACTGACTTCTATTTTGAGCAGCCCGAGTTACCCTACAACCGCTTTGACGAAAGCACCTTTGCCGTCGGCCAAACTGTCTATGCCGTTGATGCCCAAGGTCAAACCGACTGCGGTGAAGAGCAGCTGAAGTTTGAATTCACCGAAGAGGGAATCGGTACCATCACGGTGCTGTGTGGCAATGAGAGCTTCAGCTTTGATTGGCAGATGGTCATCGGTCGCCAGGTTATGGTGTTTAACCCAGAGGTGTCTGGGGCAGACAATGATCAATACATCGTGGCAGGCGAGCTCACTGATAACGATGGGGGTCAGCAATACTGCTGGATCGACGATAGCGAGGTGATCTCCGCCCGACAAGCACTGGATATTTGTCGTTCAGAGGGATCGGTCGACGGCGAATTTGGTCTGTCCGATCCGAGCCAGTAAGCGATAAAACAACCAACGCCGGCGCTGTCGCCGGCGTTTTTATGATCCCTTCACAGCCTCAAAACGGCACCCCCACCGCTCGACACAGGAAGCGCATAAAGGGATCGGCGCCCTCAAAGGCCTCCTCCATCAAGTCCAGCAACCCTTCGCCCAACACCTGCTCATCACGCAAAGGCATCACCCCGATATAGTCCTTGCGCTTAAGATCCGCCAGCATAGGGTTGTCCTTGTCATACCCTTTGGGTGGACGAACCAAGCTGTTCCCCTGCAACGTAAAGCGGGTGCAAAACTCGCCGTCATCCCGCGCCGCTAACCAGCGGATATGAGACCGGTCAATGGCGTCTCGAATGGCCGCCAGCGCCTTGGGATCGGGCCGCCATAAACCCACGCCGAGGAAGCACTGCCCCGGCTCGACGTGAAGGTAGTAGCCAGGCGCATGCACGTCTTTGCCCAGATCGTGACGAAACTGGATCCCCACATTGGTTTTGATCGGCGACTTGTCCTTGGCAAAGCGCGTATCTCGATAAGGCCGCATCAAGGAGCCCCCAACCTTTTTCGGCAGCGCCTGAAAGCGGGGCGCAAACTCGGCCAGTCTCGGCGCGAAACTGGCGATCAGATCCAGCGCCGGGCCGCGCACCTCGGCTTCGTAGCGGGGCTTTCGGTCGTTAAACCACTGGCGTTGATTGTTGGCGTACAACTCGGTCAAAAACGCCAATGTTTGCTGAGAAAAATAGCCGCTCGCTTGTCCCATTTGTTCGCTCCTAACATCCGATTTGAGGACTATTCTGGATCCTCACCAAAGGCTTATTCGTTTCGATCAGGATCGCGCCCAATAGTGATCCCGGTCAAGTCTCGGCGTGATTGGCCCCCCTATAGTCAAGAAGGACGGGACTCAAGGACCTAAGGAGGCATGTATGCCCGCGCGACACACAGAACAGATCCGGAATATCGCCCTGCTCGGTCATACCGGCAGTGGCAAATCCAGTCTAATCGAAGCCCTACTCTATCGGGCCGACGCGATCCATCACCGTGGCAGGGTCGACAGCGGCACTAACCATGCCGACTTCACTCCGCAAGAGATCCAACACCATCACAGCCTCGAAACCTCATTCCTCTCGCTCGACCATCACGACCACCACATCAATCTCATCGACACCCCGGGACTGCCCGATTTCTATGGCCGTGCCCAGATGGCACTGCCCGCCGTCGAGAGCGTCTTACTGGTGATCAACGCCGGACGCGGCATCGAGCAGATCGCCCAGCGCGCCTTCGAGGACGCCCGCCGCCAGGGCCGCTCAGTGCTGATCGTGATCAACCACATCGACGGCAACGAAGCCCAGTTGGCCGCGGTGCTGGATCAGATCCAGGTCCAGTTTGGCCACGGCTGCCTGCCGCTGAATCTGCCCGCCGCCGACGGCAAGTCGGTGGTCGATTGCTATTTTGACCCCGACGAAGCGACACCGACCCTGTTTGGCGACATCAAGAGCTGCCACGATGAGTTGATCGACACCGTGGTGGAGCAAGACGAAGCCCTGATGGAGCTCTATCTGGAGCAGGATGAGTCGATCTCACCGCAGCAGCTGCACGCGCCACTGGAGAAGGCCCTGCGTCAGGGGCAACTGGTGCCGGTCTGCTTTACCAGCGCCGAGCAAGATATCGGCCTGGGTCACCTGCTGGATGTGTTAGCTCAGGTGATGCCCAACCCGATGGAAGCCAACCCACCCCAATTCGTCAACGGTTTTGGCGACGACGCCAAAACCGTCACCATCAGCGCCGAGCCAGAAGCGCACCTGCTGGCCCACGTCTTCCGTATCGCCATCGATCCCTTTATCGGCCGCCTCGGTGTGTTCCGGATCCACCAAGGCAGCATGCGCACCGGTCAAAAGCTGTTTATCGGCGCCGAGCGCAAGCCGGTCAAGATCAGCCATCTGCTCAAACTGCAGGGCAAACGTCAGTTGGAGATCCCGGCGGCATTACCCGGCGATATCTGCGCACTGGCCAAGATCGACGGCCTGGAGGTCGGCGCGATCCTGCACGACAATCACGAAGAAGATCACTTCCACATGCTCGAGCCCACCCTGCCCCAGCCGCTGTTCGGCTTGGCGGTTCGGCCGAAAAAGCGTGGTGACGAGCAGAAACTGGCGGAAGTGCTGCACAAACTCGTCGCCGAAGATCCCAGCCTGCACATCCATCATGCCAGCGAAGAGAACCAGACCGTGCTGCAGGGCTTGGGGGATCTGCACGTACAGATCGCCCTGGAAAAAGCCCAACAGGTCTTTAAGCTCGATATGGAAACCGAGCGCCCGGCCGTTGCCTACCGGGAAACCATCAGTGGCAATGGCGAAGCCCGCTACCGCCACAAAAAGCAAAGTGGTGGCGCAGGCCAGTTTGGCGAAGTCGCCCTGCGGGTCGAATCTCTGCCCCGTGGCCAAGGCTTCGAGTTCACCAGCAAGGTGGTCGGCGGGGCGATCCCAGGCCAGTTTATCCCTGCGGTGGAGAAGGGGGTGCGTGAAGCGATGAACGAAGGCGTCCTCGCCGGTTTCCCGATGCAGGATATCCGGGTAGTGGTATTGGATGGCAAGCACCATCCGGTCGACTCCAAGGAGATCGCCTTCCATATGGCGGGCAAGAAGGCCTTCCTCGAGGCGGTGCAGCAGGCGCAACCTGTGATCCTCGAGCCCATCGTCGACATGAACGTTCAGGTCAATCAGGACAAGGTGGGTGACATCACCGGCGATCTCAGTGCCCACCGCGCCATGGTGTGTGGCACCGAGGCGGGTGACAACCATCAGGTCACCATCAATGCCGAGGCGCCCCTGGCCGCACTGGACGATTACGCCACCCGACTCAAGGCGATAACCGGCGGTGAAGGCCAGATGAGCATGGCCTTCAATCGCTACGACATCATGCCGGAAACCGTTCAAAACCAGCTACTGCAACACTGAGCCTAACGCGGCGCCGTATTTCACGGCGCCGCCTCTTGTCATCTTTGCTGAGCCCCACTAGGCTTTCATCACCGCAAAACACACAGCAAATTAAGATGATAAAAGCCTACCTCGGCGCCGCGATGGCGCTTCTTTTAAGCCTGAGTCACGCCTACGCTACCGACCAAACCACCCCCGAGCTGTTTCAGATCCAAGGCCTTAAGCTGGGCCAGATCAGCGATCCAGAAGGCCTCACCGGGATCACCGTCTTGCGCTTCGATCAAGGCGCCACCGCCTCGGTGGATGTGCGTGGCGCGGCCCCGGGCACCCGCGAGACCGATCTGCTCAAGCCGGAAAATCTGGTGGATAAGGTCCATGCCATCGTCCTGTCCGGCGGCAGCGCATTTGGTCTCGATGCCATGAGCGGCGTTGCCCACCAGTTGGAGCGGGATGGGATCGGCTTTGATACCGGCGTGGCCCAGGTGCCGATCGTCACCGGTGCCGTGCTGTTTGATCTTGCCCTGGGCAACCCCAGATCCCGCCCCGACTTTGCCATGGGCGCCGCCGCCACCCGCGCCGCTAACCGGACTGATGCCAAACAGGGCAATGTCGGCGCAGGAACCGGCGCTAGCGCCGGTAAGATCCGCGGCATGGCCCACGCCACCAAGACCGGCCTGGGGATCGAAACCCTGTCACTGGACAACGGCCTGGTGATCGCCGCCATCGTCGCCGTCAATGCCTGGGGCGACGTCTATAACCGCCAAGGCGATCAGATCGCCGGCACCCGCAACGACGAAGGCGACGGCTTTGTCTCCGGCACTGAGCTGATCAAACAAGGCGCGGCGGCAACGGGGTTTGTCGGCCGCAATACCACTATCGGTGCCATCGTCACTAACGCCACCCTGACCAAATCCGAAGCGCTCAAGGTGGCCCAGGTGGCCCACGATGGCTTTGGCCGCGCCATCCGCCCGGTGCATACCCTCAATGATGGTGACGTGATCTTCGCCGCAGGAACCGGCGAGATCGGCGCCGTTAACGTCAATACCTTGGGTGTTCTCGCCGCGGAGGTAATGGAAACCGCCATCCACAATGCCGTCCACCAAGCCGAAGCTTCCGGTGGTTTACCGGCCGCTCGCGACATAAAATAGGCCCATCGAGATCTTGTCCCTGCGCCATCGACCGGCGCAGGGTCTTGTTTTAACCGCCAGGAACCGAGTTTACCGTGATCCCTTCCCATATCGCCCTGCTGTGCGGTGGCGGCGACACCGAGCATGAAGTGTCGTTGCGCTCCGCCGACTTTATTGAAGATCTATTGACCCGCTTCGACGATCTGGCACTGCGCCGGTTCGAGCTGGATGCCGACGGGATCTACCACGACCGGGACGGCAAACGTTACCGCCTGACCGCCGAGCGCAGCCTGCAGTCGATGGACGACAGTGCCGACGTGTGGCCGCTCGATGCGGTGATCCCCTGCATCCATGGCTTTCCCGGCGAAACCGGAGATCTGCAAGCCAGCTTCGATCTGATCGGCCTGCCTTACCTGGGCTGCGGCAGCGAAGCCAGCAAGCTGTGCATCAACAAGATCAGCAGCAAGCTGTGGTTCTCCGCACTGGGGATCCCCAACACCCCATACTGCTTTGTCACCGATCTGGCCGATACCACACGGGCCCACGCCATGCTGGCACAGCACGGCAACCTGTTTGTGAAGGCCGCCAGCCAAGGCTCCTCCGTCGGCTGCTACCAGGTGGCAACCCCAGAAGCGCTGGATCAGGCGTTAAAGGACGCGCTGGCGTTCGGCCCCTACGTGCTGGTCGAACAGACGCTGGTGGCCAGAGAGTTGGAGCTGGCAGCTTATGAGATCGACGGCGAACTGGTGATCACCGCGCCGGGCGAGATCCTCACCCCGGACGACGCCTTCTACAGCTACGAGGAGAAGTACGACAGCAGCAGCCACACCGAAACGGCGGTGAAGGCTGGCGATCTGAGCGATGAGCAGATCGCCCAGATGCAGGACTACGCCCGTCGCGCTTTCACCGGTCTGAACCTGCGCCACCTGTCCCGCATCGACTTCTTCCTGACCCGGGATGGCGAGATCTACCTAAACGAGATCAACACCTTCCCTGGCATGACGCCGATCTCCATGTTCCCCAAAATGCAGGCCGCCCACGGCCACGACAATGCCGCCTTCTTCTACCGCACGGTGAAGAGCCTGCTGTAACAGCGCCAAGCATTCAGCAAGAAAAAAGGCGTCGCAGTTGCGACGCCTTGGTTGTCTGAAGCGCGATCACTTCTTTTTGTTCATCATCGCCGCCAGATCGGCAAACGGGTTGTGGGTCGCGCTCTCACGCTTGAGATCCTCCCCCGCTTGCAACGTGCTGCCGTATTGGGCCGCCTGGGTGTATTTCTCATGCTCATTGTCATGGCAGAACAAACACAGCAGCTCCCAGTTGGAGCCATCGCTGGGGTTGTTGGTATGATCATGGTCGACGTGGTGGACGGTCAGCTCACGCAGGTTGGAATACTGAAACTCGCGGGCACAGCGGCCACAGACCCAAGGGAACAGCTTCAGCGCTTTGTCGCGATAGCCCTGCTCCAGTGAGGCGTAATTCTTAGGGATAACGGCCATCTCGGCTCTCCAATAACGATCCTGCCCATCACTATACCAGAGCTGTTTTGCGCTATCACACCCAGGCCACTGCGCGACTACAGCCCGACCGGGCCGCCCATCAGCCAGGGATGGAGCCACACCAGGGAGCCAAACAGCACCAGGGTCAGCAGGGCCAGCCACACCTCATGCCGCCGCCCCAATCGACCCACTCTCGGCTGCGGCCGCACGCCTCGCCGATACTGCTTGGCGATCGCCAGCAAGGCAAAGCCAGCGAAGCTGGCAAACAGCAAGACAGAGGCCAGATCGCCATTGGCCAGCAGATGAGCCACGGCCCACAGCGCGACTGCCAGTGACATGGGGTGGGCGCTGTAGCGACACAGCGCGCCCCCCAGCTGCGACAGCAACAACAGATAGCACGCCAGCAGCATCAGCAGCGGCGCCAGATGTTGCGCCCACACCATCGGCTGCCAAAGGGCAACGAAGGGCGCACTGGACATGCCGTAGATCATTAGCCCCAGCGCCAGCAGCGCGATCAGGCTAAAGCCGAGACGATAAGCCGACGCGCCCAAGCGCACCTTGGCGCGCTGCGCCAGCCGCGTCCCCACCGCCAGGTGAGGCAATAAAAACAGCAAGAGCCCGAGCACCAACACCGTCATTACCGCCTCCTCAGTGAGGGTTAAAAGCGAAAGCCGGGCTCGGTGATCGCCACCTCCGTGACCTCACCATAACCTTGAGCCAACTTGCGGATCGCCTCTGCCTGCCCGATCAGAACAAACTGCAGGTTGTCTTTCGGGAAGTGTCGCTCGATCAGCGCCTGTGCCTTGTCCAAGGTTAGTGCATCCACCTCGGCCTGAAAGCGATTGATCTGCTCCGGCCCCATGCCATACAGGTGCATGCTAGCCAACTGGGCCCCGAGTTGATCGGCGGTTTCGAACTTCGGCGGATACTGACCTTTGACGTAGGCCTTGGCCGAGTCCAACGTGGCCTGATCCAGCCCCTGCGACCACAGTTTCTGATAGGTCTCTAACGCCAGATCCAGCGCCGCCTGCGTAGTTTCCGTCGCGGTAAAGGTGCTGATCGCAAAGCTGCCATGCTGACCCAGTGGACGGAAGCCGGAGCGCGCGCCGTAGGTCAGGCCGGCATTGACCCGCAGCGCATCATTGAGCCAAGAGGTAAAGCGGCCGCCCAAGATGGTGTTGATCACCTGCAGGCTGACATAGTCCGGATCGGTGCGGGCAATGCCAGCGCCGCCGATCAGGAAGGTGGTCTCACGCGCATCCGGCTTATCCACCAACAGCACCCGCGCTCCGTCGGCGTGGGTCACAGCCCGCGTCAGATCCGGCGGTGTCGGCGTATCGCCATCGCGCCAGCGGCCAAAGCTGCGCTGCACCAGAGCCAGCACCTCGTCACGCTCAAAATCGCCACTGAGGATCAAGGCGGTGTTACGCGGCTGGTACCAACTGCCGTGAAACAGCTTAAGATCGAACGCATCCAGCGCGGCGATCGCATCGGCGTCGCCCACGCTGGCATTGGCGTAAGGGTGCTGGCCATAGAGCAGGCTATCGAAGTAGTAATTCACCACCTGACGTGGGCTCTCTTTTTGCTGATCGAGCATCGCCAAGTAACGCTGCCGCGCCTTCTCGACCTCATCCCGTGGGAAGTCAGGCTGGATCAGCACCTCCGCCAGCAACGGCAGCATGGTCTCCAGATCCTTACTCATAAACTTGGCCGAGATCTGCGTGCCCTCTTTGCCGCTGTGGGCTTGGATACTGGCGCCCAGCCCCTCAATGGTCTGCTCAAGCGCACGCTTATCGGTTTCGCTGGTGCCCAGCAGCAACCCCTCGGCCGTCAGGGCGGCGGTACCCGGCTCGGAGTCATTGACGGCGCCGGCACGCACCACGGCGGTGGCGGTCAGCAAGGGCACCTTGCTGTTGGCCATCAGATAGACGGTCAGGCCGTTATCCAAGACTAGGGTTTCGTACTCCGGCAGGCGAAACGCCGGGCCGGCAGCGGCGAGCTGTGGCACCACAAACTCGGCGTCGACATTCACGTCCGACGCGCCCTTGGGCGCCTGAGTGCTGGCACACCCTGCCAGCGTTGCCACCGTCAGGGCCATCATCCAATGCTTCATCAGTCCTGATCCTCTTCTGCAGCCAACACGCCGACGGTGCGCTGGGATTTAATCAAATAGGTCTGCGCCACCCGCTGGATATCCGCCGCCGTCACCGCCTGATAGGCCTGTGGCGCAGCAAATAGCTGGGCGTGATCGCCAAAGAACAGCTCGTAGGTGCCCAGGCTATCGGCCAGGCCATTCTGGGTTTCCAGCTCTTCATACAGCGACATCAACTTGCGATTCTTCACCTTCTCCAGCTCCGCATCGCTCACCGGCTCTGCGGCCAGACGGTTGATCTCATAGATCATCGCCGCCTCCAGGTTGCCCACGTCCACCCCAGGCGCAGCGATCCCGTACAGATAAAACAGATTGGGATCAAAACTCAACGGCAGATAACCAAAGACGTCGGTGGCCAAACGCTGCTCATCCACCAGGGCGCGGGTGAGCCGGGCGCTGTTGCCGTCGGTCAGCAAGGATAGGGTCAGATCCAACGCGTAGTAGTCCCCCGCTTTCGCCGCAGGCACCTTATAGGCCAGCATCAGATTGGGGCTGGAGACCGACGCCTTTTGCACATACACCCGACGCTCTCCGGTTTGCACCGGCTCTACCGTGCGCACCTCTGCGGGCGCAGGCTGGGCGGGGATCGGACCGAAATACTGCTCAGCATAGGCTTTGACCTGATCAAACTTGACCGCCCCGGCGATCACCACCACGGCGTTATTGGGGGCGTAATAGGTGCGGTGGTATTCGGTCAGATCATCCAGAGTCCAGGCGTGGATATCCGACTCATGGCCGATCACCGACCAGCCATACGGGTGCGCACGGAAGGCACTGCCTTTCACCTCCTCCTGCAGCACACGCCAATTGGAGTTTTCCAAACCGGTGCGGCGCTCGGAATCCACCACGCCGCGCTCACTTTCGACCATCTCCGCATCAATGTTCAGATGGGCGATCCGATCCGCCTCCAAGCTGAAGATCACCTCCAGTGCCGTGGCCGGAAACCAGTTGGTGTAGACCGTCAGGTTCTCCGTGGTATAGGCGTTGTTGCGTCCCCCCGCTGCCTCCATGGTGCGGTCAAACATCTTAGGGCCATAGTGCTTCGAGCCATTGAACATCATGTGCTCGAAGAAGTGCGACAGGCCGGTGATCCCAGGCACTTCGTTGCGTGAGCCCACCTGCCAAAACAGATACATATTGGCATTGGGTATGGTGTCGTCTTCCACCACCATCACCTTCATGCCGTTATCCAGGGTAAAACTCTGTACCTGCTCGGCGGTGGTCGCCTGCGCGCCACAGGACAGCATCAGCAGCCCCGTCAGCAGCGCCGTTCGGATCCCCATATCGATCTCCACTTGGTTCAATTGTGTCAGTAATTCAAAAGCCTAACAGACAGGCTCGATAAAAATAGCGACCAGAAACAAATTCATACAAGTCTTATTCTGGGGCTGGTCCAAGCCGCGGATACCCCTGCGGATCAAACAGCGCTCGCACCGGCGCAAACTGCGGATCGCCATCCAGCTGGCTCACCAGCTCCGGCGCCAGCTGCCAGATCGCCAGTGCCAGCTCGCTGCCGCTGGGGGCGCGCAGATAGGCCTCATGCAGCCAGTGGCCGGCAGCGACGAGATCCCGCTGCGGGATCTCCCCATCAAAGTGGGCCAGCGCCAGCTCAAACAGGGCGCGCGGTAACCGACCATGGCGGATCGCCTCGCGATAGAGCGCATCCGCGTTGGCGGGGTTGGCGTCGATCCCATCGCCGTCCAGCACCCGCTGAGCCAGATCGGCCAAGGCCTCCGGATAATGCTGCTCGGCGGCACTTTGCAGCCAGTCCAACGCCGCGGTGGGATCGGCTTCACCACCTTCGCCCGCAAACAGCATCACCGCCAGCTGATATTGTGCATGGGGGTAACCTGCGCGCGCGCCCTGCTCAGCCCAATGACGCGCCTGCGCCCAATCACAGTGGCCCAACTCGCGTTGATAATAGAGTACCGCCAGATTGGCCATCGCCTCTGGCTGCTCCTGCTCGGCCGCCGCGCTCAGATAGAGCTCGGCTTGGATCGGCGTCGGCGGATAGCCATGGCTGCCGGTCAGATAGAAGTAGCCCAACAGCGCCAAGGCATCGGCATTTTTGGCTGCCGCTGCGGCTTCGATCAACAGCAGGGCTTGATCCGGATCCGGTGTGCCGGAATAGCCATGCAGCAAGGACACGCCGTGCTCGAAGCGGGCACCATCGTGGCGCTCCGCGGCTTTGGCAAACCAATAGGCCGCCTGAGCCAGATCCGCCGTCGACGCCTGCAGATCCGGCGCTTCGCTGTCGTTAGCCAGCGCGAACGAATGCTCGCGCTGGCGCTGCAGCAGGCCGCGGGATTTCAATGAGAGTCCCACCAGGTATTGCGCCTCGGCGTCATCCTGCATCACCGCTTGATAGCACAGCTCTCGTCCCGCCTCGGCATCCACCGGCTCAAACTGCCAGTCCGGCGCCGGCTGCCCCCGCAACAGCGGAAACACCTCGGCGCACAGCCGAGCGGCGTCTTTGACGCATTTGGCCGCCAACTGCACCAGCTGCTCCGGTGCCAATCGATACTTTTCCGGATGCGCGCCCTTATTGCCATCATTGCGCAGCTTGTGCAGCTTGCGCGCCAGACGCATATCGATATGCCGACTCTTGGCCAACTGCTCGATCCGGTCGTACAGATTTTTACTGCGAAACTCGATCTGGAACTGCTCGCCCAACCAACTGGTCAGATGGTGGGCCACCGAGCGCAGATGCACCAAGGCATAGGTCGGCACATCGAGACAGTAGTTGCGGGCTAGCTGATAATCATCCAGCAAGCGACGGTCGAGCTGACGAACCAGTTCCAGATCGTTCATAAGCATAGAAAAATAGGAGGTGATGCAGCGATAGTATCAGCTTGTTGCTGAGGCGCCAGCATTGCCACTGGCGCCCGCCATGAGCCCGTGATCAGCCCTGGGGTGACATCACGCTCTGACCCTCTTGGGTGGCCATCTGCGCCAGCTCCTTATCGATCAGGTACAGGCCCTGCCCCTCAGCGCCGACCAGCTCGATCTTGTCCAAGATCCCCTTAAACAGCTTCTCCTCTTCGTGCTGCTCAGCCACATACCACTGCAGGAAGTTAAAGGTCGAATAATCCTGATTGGTGAAGGCTGCGTGGGCCAGTTCGTTGATCTTACGCGTCACCAACTGCTCATGTTCATAGGTTTTGGCGAACAGATCTTTTAGCCCGTCAAACTCGTGGGTCGGTGCCTCGATCGCGCCGATCATCGGCAAGCCGCCCGCTTCTCCGACATAGGTAAACAGCCGCCGCATATGACCCATCTCCTCATCGGCATGGGCTAGCATAAACCGAGCCGCCCCCTCGAACCCCTTATCTTCGCACCAGGCGCTCATCTGCAGATACAGGTTGGAAGAGTAGAACTCGAGATTGATCTGCTCGTTCAGCTTATTGACCATGGCTTGCGCTAACATAGTGAACTCCTTGTTACACCAATATTGTTATCGAACTCGCCACATTCTCGCAGCTTTCCGGTCAGATCCAAAATCAGTTGGCGGATCCTTCGGTCGCGGCAAAACACATCAATCGCAGCGGCTGGCGCTGAGCGTAAGCCTGAAACGGGCCGAGGATCGCCGCCGGGGCCGTCGAGCGCTCAATAAAGCCCAAAGTGAGGTAAAAGGGGGTAAGATCCGCCAACGCAAAGCACCAGATCGGCGCATTGCTGTCTGTCAGCGCAAAGCGGAGCAGGCCACGGGCCAGGCCTTGGCCTCGATGTGACTGGGCCACCCGCAGCGCCCGCAGCAAGGTGTGACCCTCTCTGGGACTCAACCGCAACGCCGCCACAATGCGCCCTTCGAGACGCGCCACAGCGATGCGCTCATCCCGGCGCACCGAGCTTTTATCGCCCTCGCTGGCATAAAAGCGCCCCGCCAAGGGGGCTTGCTGTGGACTCAGCCACTGGTACACCGGCGTCATTGATTACGATCTGGCCGCCTGAACATAGACATCGAAGCGGTTCTTCTTGGTGGCGATCACCATGGTTGGCTTCTGCCCGGCCAGATCCTCGGCGTAATCGGGCCGCTTCACCACCACCCGCTTGCGTGCCAGCTGCAGGGCCGGTGCCAGCAGGCCATCGGCATCCAGATCCGCGCCGACCAGATCCTGAAACACCCGCATCTCCTTCTTCACCTGAGCCGATTTGGCCCGGTGCGGATACATAGGATCGAGATACACCACGTCCGGCTGCTGCTCCAGCTGCGCCAACGCCTCAATACTGTTGCCCGGAAACAGGCGCATCCGCTCACGCACCCAAGGGCCGATCTCCGCATCCTCACCGGCACGGCGCAGACCATCCTCCAGCAGCGCCGCCACCACTGGGTGACGCTCCAATAAGATCACCTGACAGCCCAGACTGGCCAACACAAACGCATCCCGGCCTAAACCGGCGGTGCCATCCACCACCGTGGGCATCGCACCGCTTTTCAGCCCCACCGCCTTAGCGATGGACTGGCCACGCCCACCACCGAACTTGCGCCGATGCGCCACCGCACCGCCGATCAGATCCACCTCAATGGCGCCGAGCTTGGGTTGATGCCGATCGTACAAACGCAGTCGATCCTGCTCAAACACCAGACGAAACTGGGCCTGTTCATCGTGCTGGAGTGGCCAACGCTGGGTCAGGGATAGCAGGGCTTCCGGGCGTTCGCCGGTGGTATCAAGGAAGATGGAATACATGACTCTCCGGGGATGGTTTCACTCCAGGGGGGGAGCAGCGGGAGAGTAGTGGATCGAGCCAGGATCAGCAAGGGCTGGCGTGCGCCAGCCCTTATCAACCCGGCGTGACGGTTAAGCCGCGTCGTCGGCGAGCAGCGGGCTATCCAACTGCAGATCGCTGTGAGCCAGCGCCTCAACACAACGGTGCTGCCACTGCTCACCCGGCTGCGCCAGGCCCGCACTCATCAGAGTCTCCACCAAGGCGTCCATCATCACCGCGTCATCACGCAGGACTTTAGCCGGCGCCAGGGTTTGACGCGATGCCTGCATCTGGAAGCCCAGCATCAGAGCACGACAGCGCTCAGCCAAGCTGTCGATCTGCTCAGCGTCCAGAACCACTTCACCCGCGTCAACCGCCGCCGTCAGCACTTCGTGCAGCACGCCGCTCAGCTCATTGACCGCGTTGCGCAGCGCGATCTGACGTTGATCCGCCGCCCGACGCCACAGCTCAGAGAAGTTCACCAGCATCTCTAACTGGGCCAAGACCTCATCCTGAACCAATCGAGTCCGCTCAGACAGCAATAACACCACCACGCGCTCCACCGCAGACAAAGGCATCTCCTTAACCTGCTGGAACCACAACTGGCGGCGCTCAAGGGCGACCTGAACCAGGGCCGCCATCATATCTTCCTTACTTAAAAAATGGCCATACAAGGTACCGACCGAGCACTCAGCAACCCGAGCGACATCCGCCATGCGAAAATCCAATGCGCCTTTACTGCGAGCAGTGGTCAAGGCTGCCGCCAAGATCCGCTGCTCGCGTGATTTGAACAGTTCCGACTTGTTCATGTTTTTATCCCTTAGTGATTTTATCGACTCCGGACTGCCACTGCCGACTGGGCCAGAGATCCTCAACGACATCAAACCAAAATCATCTTCAGGCAACTGCGTTACAGATCACACAAACAGAGTAATAAAACCTTTGTGTACAATTAGTTGCGATTGATCACGGACGCATTTTGGATCGCCGGTTAGTGGAATTGTCCGCCAAGTTAATTTCTGGGCATAGCTCATGCTCTGCTAGGTAACAACGCCATGACAAAACACTGGCCCAACAATCAGTCGAATGGCAATCAACCTTTGTGATCTGTACACAAAACAGGCAACCCATTTAATGACAATCCAAGCAAAAATAAAGGCTGTGTCTTAAGTAACTGTGGAGCCCTACGTCGTTTTTAGGCCGCCTAGTGCAGCGCTGAACGTTGGTGCGTGAAGGCAGACCGGGAGCTGGACGGAGTCATTCTCGAAAGCGGCTGGCCGCTTGCGCTGTTGAAAAAAGGCGACTTCCAGCGTGTCCGTTGAAGCGCGCCTTAAGCGAGGGAGCAGCGAAACGCAGAGGGAGGGGGCAGAGGGGCTTGACCCCCACGGTTTCACAAAGATGGCTTGCCGTCGCCAACGCTACTTGGCGGGGGAGGTCAACTGAGCAGTTTGATCCAGGGATAGGGCAACATCATCATCGAGCCGAGCAACATGATGACACCAGGCTCGATCGAGAGCACACCGATCATCAGGCTTGGCGCCCATCCCATGATGCTCAAGAACCCCAGCAACAATATCAGTGCGCCCAATACAAACAGTCCAAGGATCAGCCCCAGACAGCGCCGCCATACCAACTCCATATCTCCCTCCGACAACGTCCGTATCGTCTTAGAGACAGGGTGGGTCGAAAAGGTCCGGACTGCAACGCGGTACCACACAGAAAAGGGCCAGAGATCAAATCTCTGGCCCTTACCTAGGTCGATCTCTTACCCGTATTGGGAATTAGCCTCGAATGCCGCTATGACGCAACAGCGCCTCGGTGCTCGGCTCCCGACCGCGGAACTGGGTGAACAGCGCCATCGGCTCATCGCTGCCGCCCCGCTCCAACACACTCTCCAGGAAGGATTGGCCCGTCTCCGGGTTAAAAATGCCCTCCTCCTCGAACCGGGAGAACGCGTCGGCCGACAGCACCTCGGCCCACTTATAGCTGTAGTAGCCCGCAGCATAGCCGCCAGCAAAGATATGGCTAAAGCCATGCTGGAAGCGGTTGAACTCCGGCGCCTTCACTACCGCCACCTGGCCACGAACCTCATCCAGCATCGACTGAATGTTATCGTCACCGGCGTATTCCAGATGCATGCGGAAATCGAACAGGCCGAACTCCAGTTGGCGCAGCATCACCATGGCGCTCTGGTAGTTCTTCGCCGCCAACATCTTATCCAGCATCGCCTTCGGCAGCGGCTCGCCGGTTTCAAAGTGGCCGGAGATCTTGGCCAGCGCCTCCTCCTCCCAACACCAGTTTTCCAGGAACTGGCTCGGCAACTCCACCGCGTCCCACGGCACGCCGTTGATCCCGGCCACGCCGGACGCGTCAATGCGGGTCAGCATATGGTGAATGCCATGACCAAACTCGTGGAACAGAGTCACCACTTCGTCGTGGGTAAACAGCGCAGGCTGATCGCCCACCGGCGAGGTGAAGTTACAGGTCAAGTAGGCCACCGGCTTCTGCAGGCTGCCATCTAGGCGCAAGTTGCGCCCCTGACAGTCGTCCATCCAAGCGCCGCCACGCTTATGCTGACGAGCGTACAGATCCAGATAGAAGCTGCCGCGCACGCTGCCATCGGCCTCCAAGATATCGAAGAAACGCACATCGTCGTGCCAGCGATCGACACCGTCGCGCTCAGCGACCTTGACGCCAAACAGGCGCTCTACCGTGTAGAACAAGCCGGACAGCACCTTATCCTCGGGGAAATAGGGCTTGAGCTGCTCATCGCTGATCTCATACTTTGCCTGCTTCTGCTTCTCGGCAAAGTAGGTCACATCCCAAGCATTAAGGGCATCGTGGCCAAACTCCGCCTTGGCGTACTGGGCCAGCGTCTTAAACTCTTCCGAGCCCTGTTCCTTGGAGGCCAAGGCCAGCTCATTGAGGAAGCTCACCACCTGATCCGGCGTCTGGGCCATCTTGGTGGCCAGCGACTTATGCGCGTAGCTGTCAAAACCCAGCAACTGCGCCAGCTCGTGGCGCAGCGCCAGGATCTCCGCCATCAAGGGGCCATTATCGTATTGACCCGCGTGCGGGCCCTGATCCGACGCCCGGGTGCTGAACGCGGTGTACACCTCACGACGCAGCTCGGCGTCATCAGCGTAGGTCATCACCGCCAGATAGGAGGGGAACTCCAAGGTCAACAGGTAACCTTCCATCTCGCGCAGCTCGGCCGCCTGCTTGGCCGCCGCCAACGCGTACTCCGGCAGGCCCGCCAGCTCGGCTTCATCGGCGATCAGCTTGGTCCAGGCATTGGTCGCATCCAGCACCTGATTGGAATACTGGCTCGACAGCTCAGACAGACGGCTGACGATCTCGCCGTAACGCTGCTGCTCAGCCTCGGGCAAACCAATGCCGGACAGCTCAAAATCACGCAAAGCATTGTCGATCACCTTGCGCTGCGCCTGACTCAGCGCCGCGAAACCCTCGCTGGCCGCCAGCGCCTTATAGGCGTCATACAGCGGCTTGTGTTGACCCAACCAAGTGCTGTACTCGGACAACAGCGGCAGACACGCGTCATGGGCCGCGCGCAGTGCGTCATTGCTGACCACCGAATTCATATGACCGATCGGCGACCAGATCCGCGACAACTTATCCTCCGCCGCATCGATCGGCGCCACCAGATTGTCCCAATGCCAAGGGCCGCCAGCGGCCAAGGTCTGCTCCACCACCGCGCGGCAATGATCCAGCGCCGCTGTGACCGCGGGCTCTACATATTCAGGTTTGATCTGGGAAAACGCCGGTAGATCCTGAGGATCCAGCAATGGATTGGACATAAAAACTCCTTGATTCCGTGGCAAATGGCCAACGCAAAGCGTGGCGTGCATACCCCAAAGGTGGGGCCGATCAGCGATAAACTCAAGCGGAGCGGATCAAAAGCCTGGTCTAGGCTTTATCCTCCCCAACCGAAAAGAGGCTGCAGTCATGGAAAAGCCCCGGATCGCCGCGATCCAACCCGCCAAGATCACCCTGCAAGCGGACAAAGAGTATTGGTTCTGCCGCTGCGGCCGCTCGAACAAACAACCGTTTTGCGACGGTAGCCACAAAGGCACCGGACTTAACCCGCAAGCCTTCAAGCCGGAGCGCGACGGCGAGTTCTACCTATGTCAGTGCAAGCAAAGCGGCAATCAGCCCTACTGCGACGGCAGCCATAAAGCCCTCAGCGCCGATCAGATCGGCCAGCCCGCCAGCCAGATCCTCGCCGCCCCCCAAGCCGAGCCCACGCCCGAGGAGCCCCATGTCGCGCTGATCCATCAATTGGCTCGCGCTGAGCTGGGCCCGCACGGCCCCATGGTCGCCATGGGCGTGCCCCGCAACCGCCTGCCCAGCTGGGGTCACATTCAACTGATGGTGGCACAACTGGCCAACGTCCCCCTGCTCGACGGCGCACCGGTCGGCACCGAGCTGATCATCGGCCCCAGAGCCAAAAAACCGCTGCGACTGAAGACACCACTGCTGATCTCCGACATGAGCTTTGGCGCCCTGTCCAGCGAAGCCAAGACCGCCCTGGCCCAAGGCGCAGAAGCCGCCGGCACCGCTATCTGCTCCGGCGAAGGCGGTATGCTGTCGGCCGAGCAGCGCGCCTGCAGCCGCTATCTGTATGAGCTGGGCAGCGCCAAGTTCGGCTTTAGCGAAGACAAGCTGCAGCGGGTGCAGGCGTTTCACTTCAAGGCCGGCCAAGCCGCCAAAACCGGCGTCGGCGGCCACCTACCCGGCGCCAAAGTCACCGAAGCGATCGCCGCGGTGCGCGGCCTGGCCCCCGGTCAGGACGCCATCTCCCCCGCCCACTTTCGCGATCTCACCAGCCCGCAGGACTTTCGTCGCTGCGCCGATCGGGTGCGGGAGATCAGCGGCGGCATTCCCATTGGCTTCAAGCTATCCGCCAACCACATCGAGCAGGATATCCAGTTCGCGCTCGACGCCAGCGCCGATTACCTCATTCTCGATGGCCGTGGCGGCGGTACCGGCGCCGCGCCGCAACTGCTGCGCGACAACATCAGTGTCGCCACCATCCCGGCACTGGCCCGCGCTCGGCGTTATCTGGACAGCCAGGGCGCGGGCGACATCACACTGATCATCACCGGCGGCCTGCGCACCCCGGCCGACTATGTCAAGGCCCTAGCATTGGGCGCCGATGGCATCGCCCTGGCCAACGCCGGCATTCAGGCACTGGGCTGCGTCGGTGCGCGCATGTGCAACACCAATCAGTGCCCGGCCGGGATCGCCACTCAAGATCCCAAACTGCGCGCCCGCCTCGACGCCGACGCCGGGGCCCAGCGGGTCGGCCAATTCCTCAATAACGCCACCGAATTGATGAAAATGCTGGCCCGCGCCTGCGGCCATGCTCATCTCAACCAGTTTTCACTGGGGGATCTTGCCACCCTCGATCGCGAGCTGGTCGCCATGGCGGGCGTGCCTTATGCCGGATTAACCGATCCCGATGAATGATCGCCCCTCAGCCATAAAGGACCGCCTGAGCCAGCACGGCGCTCCATGAAATGACCACGCGCTGAGTCCCGCCCTCCTCAGCGAGTCGCGTCGCCAAGCCGTCAAACCGTGGCCAGCGACGTGGCACCTCGTCGGAACACGCAAGGCGACAGCAGAGCGCAACGCCTACCGCTGAAGCGCCGTGGCACGATGGCAGATAAGAGAAAATGGCGCGGTTGGGTGAGTGCAGCGCATACCCTGCTCAGAGCACGCGACGCACTGGCCGCGCGCCGTGAAAATGGGCTGACACAAACTTGCGTCTTTTTGCCGATAAGGCCGTCTGGGTAACTTAGACTGAATTAACTCATGAGGGAGGGCTGTCATGCAGACCCATTGGCAACAGCACAAAACGCAACTGCGCAGCTACATCAGCAAGCGCGTCGACGATCCCGCGGCGGTTGATGACATCCTGCAGGAGGTGTACATCAAGGCCCACACCAAGCTGCATCAACTCAAGGCCCAGGGCAGCCTAACCGGCTGGCTTTATCGCATCGCCTACAACGTCATTATGGATCACTTTCGCGCCCATAAGCCGCTCGATGAGCTGCCAGACGATCTGGCCGCAGTGGAGGCCGATCACGGCCAAAACGCCCATCGCGAGATGGCCCTCTGCCTGCGACCGCTGATCGAGCAGCTGCCCGAATCCTATCGCCTGCCACTGCAACTGGCCGAGCTTGAAGGCTTAAGCCAACAGCGGGTGGCCGATCGGCTCGGCCTGTCCCTGTCCGGCGCCAAAAGTCGGATCCAGCGGGGCCGGGCCAAGCTGCGCGAACGCTTAACCGCCTGCTGCGATGTCGAGATCGGGGCCGGCGGCGTCATCGGCTTTGAGCGCAAACCAGGCACCGAGCGCCAATGTCCGTAAGCCCAACCCGCAAAGCACGCCCGTCCCGAGTGCGTGACGCAATACCGAACCATCACCTATCGAGCGCAGCGCGAATGCCAACGCTCCCGCCTGGCAGCACGAATTAGAACCGCATCACCAGATGGACACCCGCCCAGGTATGGCTCTGCTCGATCCCTTCCTCGCGCACCACCTGACGATGTGCCTCGGTATGCTCGATCAAACCGGTGAGCGCCAACCGCTCGGTCAGCTGGAACGCGATCTCCGCCCCCACGGCCATATGGTTCTGCCCACTGTGATCCGGATTGGCGTAGCCATAATCCAGTCCAGCAATGACATAAGGCTTCAGCGACACACGCTCGGTCAGTTCAAACTCACGCTGGATCCCCATCTCGACAAAACTGCCCTTGGCCTCACTGCTGTAGACGTAATCGACAAACGGCTCAAACCAATCCAGTCCACCGTAGAGAAGCCCCGCGCCCAGCTCATTGTCGGACTCGCCATCCTCAAAGAACTCCAGCCGGGTATAGCTGCCATACACGCTCAGATCGCCCAGCTCCACGCCATACTCGACACCCACATTGAGCTCATCGTAATCCTCGTTGGGATCGGTGGCATAGCCATAGGCCAGAGACAGCGCCACGCCGTTATCAAACGCGGCAACGCCTTCGGCCCAGGCGATCCCCCCCTCATCCAGGTTGTCCCGGCCCTCGGAGAGGTACTTGCTGTCATACCCCAGCGCCAATTCAATATCGGCGGCATAGGCCCCGCCGGAGACCACAAAGGCCACCGCCACAAGAGATCGCTTCATTAATGTCGCTCACACAGTCTAAAAATGGGAATTAACTCACCATTGCGAATAAATTGTATTCTCAACGATATCACAACCGGCATGATCGAGATCACGGCCTGCCACGTTCTTACTAAAAAACGCGGCCGATGCGGCGAGTAGCGCGTCCATCACCGGCCCAACAATTAAGCCCGCCGGTTGATCGACAACAAGACACGCCTCAGACGGGTACGCCAGACTAACGTTTCAGCGACGGCTCCAGACGTGAGGCCGGCAGAAACCGATAGGGGCAATCCCTTGTTTTCAATTGAGCCCAACCCCAGTTACAGGTACAACATCGCCATACTCTTTC
This sequence comes from Ferrimonas pelagia, assembly GCF_039543565.1. Lineage (NCBI taxonomy): Bacteria > Pseudomonadati > Pseudomonadota > Gammaproteobacteria > Alteromonadales > Ferrimonadaceae > Ferrimonas > Ferrimonas pelagia. The sequence continues at coordinate 61,976 of NZ_BAABJZ010000092.1, forward strand.
GGCCCACAACTGGTTGGGCCTCAAGCACAGAGCAAACGTTAGGCGTTAAATCAAAAGGATCATTTTCATGGCACAGCAATATGACTACATCGTTCTCGGCGCCGGCTCAGGCGGGATCGCCTCCGCCAACCGCGCCGCCATGCGCGGCGCCAAGGTACTGCTGATCGAAGCCCAGCACCTGGGCGGGACCTGCGTGAACGTCGGTTGTGTGCCGAAAAAGGTGATGTGGTTTGGCGCCCAGGTGGCCGAAGCCATCAAGCTGTATGGCCCGGATTATGGCTTTGATACCACCCTCAATAAGTTCGATTGGGGCAAGCTGGTCGACAGCCGTGAGGCCTACATCAAGCGCATCCACGCCGGCTACGATCGCGGCCTGGAAAGCAATGGCGTCACCCTGGTGCGCGGCTTCGGCAAGTTCGTCGACAGCAAGACCGTCGAAGTGAACGGCGAGCACTACACCGCCGATCATATCCTGATCGCCGTCGGCGGCCGCCCAACCATCCCCAACATTCCCGGTGCCGAGCACGGCATCGACTCCAACGGCTTCTTCGATTTGACCGAGCAGCCTAAGCGGGTTGCGGTGATCGGCGCCGGCTACATCGCCGTTGAACTGGCGGGCGTACTGCACGCGCTGGGCAGTGAAACCCACCTGCTGGTGCGCAAACACGCGCCGCTGCGTAACTTCGATCCCATGATCACCGACACCCTGGTCGAGCTGATGCAGGCCGAAGGCCCAACCCTGCACACCCACTCCATCCCGAAAGAAGTGGTGAAACAGGACGACGGTAGCCTCACCCTGCAGTTGGAAAACGGCGAAAGCCTCAACGTCGACAGCCTGATCTGGGCCATCGGCCGCGAGCCGGCCACCGACAAGATCAACCTCGAAGCCTCCGGCGTGCAAACCAACCCGCGCGGCTTTATCCCGGTGGACGAATACCAAAACACCAACGTGCCTGGGATCTACACCGTCGGTGACATCATGGAGGGCGGCATTGAGTTGACCCCGGTGGCGGTTAAAGCCGGTCGCGCCCTGTCCGAGCGCCTGTTTGGCGGCCAGCCCAATGCCAAGATGGATTACTCGCTGGTGCCCACCGTGGTCTTTAGCCACCCAGCTATCGGCACCCTAGGCCTGACCGAATCTCAGGCGCGCGAGCAGTACGGTGACGACAACATCAAGGTCTACACCTCCTCCTTCGCCGCCATGTACACCGCCGTCACCGCCCACCGCCAGGCCACCAAGATGAAGCTGGTCTGTGCCGGCCCCGATGAGAAGATCGTCGGCCTGCACGGCATCGGTCTGGGCATGGACGAAATTCTGCAAGGCTTCGCCGTCGCCGTGAAGATGGGCGCCACCAAGGCCGACTTTGACGCCACCGTCGCCCTACACCCTACCAGCGCCGAAGAGTATTGTACGATGCGCTAGCGCAGTGCGCCAATAACAAAAGGGATGGCTTTGGCCATCCCTTTTTGCATGATTTCATCCCAACTCAAGCCTCAATATCAGCATCATCAATCCCGCGATAACCCCTGCACCGATCCAATCACCCGCGTTTTGCTTTCCTGCCACCAAGCTTCACTCTGTCTGCTCCGAATCCGGCACGCGTCGCCGTCGCCCGGCACGGCAAACGACATCTTACCGCTCGAAAGGAGACGCCATGGAGCCTGCAACGATCAGCTCACTCATCCCCATCATCGTTACCCTGGCCCTGTCACTGACAACCCGCAATGTGGTGATCGGTCTGTTCGCCGGGGTGCTCAGTGGCGTGCTGATGCTGAATGGTCCGGCTCCATTCGCGGCAGTTGGCATCATGGTTAAGGATCACCTAAATAACTGATCCTAATTGTGCTCCAGTTTCTGCAATCCATGACCACCACCCGGGAATGGTGAGGCGTTGTTCATGAAGTACTTCACCCGCCTGATTAGTTGCCACATGTGCTTGCACCGATGA
>NZ_BAABJZ010000093.1:0-77871 GCF_039543565.1 Ferrimonas pelagia
CTTGTTTGTTTTCATGCCATCAGATTGACGGTATTGCGAGATCGTTCAAGCCTAAATTGAGCAAAATTTGTCGATCATCAATCGATCGCTGATCTCGCTGTCAACAGCGCGCGGGTGAACGGTTACCGAGAACCTAGACAAAATTCCCTGCAAACGACGCGTTAATGAACCCAACAGGCCGCTCATTGAGCGGCCTGCTGGGTTTGGTCGATCTGGACGGCTCTTGCTCGCTGGCATCTTGCGCTGTGGTTGAGCCGAGGACATTGCACTGGCCGGAAAAGGGGCCTGAGTGGACGGTTGTTGCTTTACTGATCCTGCCGTGGTGTCTTTACCCGCAGGGAAATTGACGCAGTGAGCTCATGGGAAAACAAGGATGAAGGGGTGGTCCGTCGCAAAATGGTCTGGCTACCTGCTCTGTTGGGTATGGGCATGGGAGGTTGTGGCGACGTCCGTTATGCCGACGGAGATCGGGGTGCCCATCAGTCAGCAATTTGGCATTGAGACGCATCAGGCGGGAAGTCAGATCTGGTGGGCGGATCAGCTGGACGACGGTCTGATGGTGTTTGCGACAGCGAATGGGATGGCCAGCTTTGATGGTACACGCTGGCAACTGGCCACAACCGACAATAACACCCGGATCCGCAGTCTGGCGCCGTGGCATGATGGTCGGATCTACGCGGGTGCGATCGGCGAGCTCGGTTATTTTGAGCGGCAACCGGAAGGGCACTTTGCCTTCACCCCATTGGCGACCCAAGCGCTGGTGGCCGATCCGGGTGAGGTCTGGTCGGTGGCGGTGGATGAGCATTTAGTTGTGTTTAGCTGCCAGAATGCGGTCTTGGTCTGGAACGGTGAGCAACTCAGTGCGTTGCCCCAGCTGGCGTCGGATGGATTTCGTTTTTTGCCTTTTCAGGGACAGCTTTACCTCAAGCCGCGAACACAGGGGCAGATCTACCGCCTGACGGGTGAGCGGCAAGCTCAGCTTGAAGCGATGCCATGGCAGATCGAGGCCGCGGCCGATATTAAGGCTTTATTGCCCGGCGCCGACGGCGAGCCGGTAGCGATCACCTATCAGCATGGGATCTGGCAACTGCGCGGCGACCGGTTTGAGCCGCTGTTTTCTCCGGAGCAACTCCCGGCGGGGGGCCTATACGGCGGGGCCGTTGATCAGGCCGGTTATGCCTACATCAACTCCTCAACCGATGGCGTCCTAATGTTTTCACCCCAGTGGCAACTGCTGCGCCATTATCGACAACAGGACGGCTTGTACAGCGGGCCTATCTACCATGTGTTTGTTGATCGTCAGGATCAGCTCTGGGTGAGCGGACTGCCGGGGATCGCCTCCTTTACGCCCCCGCACAAGTTCAGCCAATACCTGAGTGATACCGGCACTCGGGATCTGGAGTCGTTGCAATGGATCGGCGATCGGCTGTGGTTTTATGGCACCGGCTTGTATCGATTGGAGCCGGGAGCGGAGCCCTGGCTGGCCCCGCAGTTTGTCCGTCAGGGCACCTTTGATCATGTGGTGTGGGATCTGCAGCCCATGGGGGATCTCATCTTGGTTGCGGCCGACGATGGGGTTTATGCGCTCTCCCAAGAGGGGGGCGAGCCTGAACGGATTGTCGATCCCGGGACGGTGGTGGATCTGGTGGTGTGGCCGGATCAGCGGCGAGCATTTGCGGCGTCGGATGAAGGGATCTATCTGCTGGAGCGCCAGGGCGATGGCTGGCATTCTGCCGCGATCAGTGGGCTGGAGGGCGTCTTTGAGTACGTCGAAGTGCAAACGACGGGCGTAGAGCAGCCTGTGCTCTGGGCCAGCTCGGCCCAGCAACAGCTCTATCGACTGGAAGGGATCCAGGCTGATGGTCACAGTCGACGATTGCAGCGCTTTGATGCCGAGACGGCCCCTCTGGGGCACGATCACGTCGTGCCCTATCAGGGACGAGAGCATTTTTGGTTCGGTACCCAACATGGCTTATTGCGCCATGATGAACGGGCGGATGTGCCCTTTTTCCAGTCTGATGACTTGCCTGAGGCGCTGCGGCAGGCAGATCAGGGGATCTTTTTGCTCGAGCAGTCGGAGCCGGAGCAGTTGTGGTTTCAGGCCGGGGCGGACACTGGCTTACTGCACACGGCGTCCGGCCTCAGTGGTCAAACCCTGACCCAGTCGTTTCGGCCCTACAATCAAGCGGGGGTGCGGGGCCTGGCGGCGCGAGGTGAGGCGATGTGGCTGGGAACCTCTTCGGCTCAGGTGATCCGGATCCCGTCATCGGTCTCATTGCCCGCCCCGGCGGTCTTGGCGATCCGGCAGGTGACCGATCTCGAGCAGCAGATACCGTTAGCTCAGAGTCAGTCGATGGGCGCGACGGTTGAGTATGGCCGCGATAGCCGTTCGCTGCGTATCGGCTATGGCCTGCGAGGCGATCATGCCCTGCCTCGGCCGGTGCAATACCGCACCCGAATGCAGGGGGCATTGCAGCAGCACTGGAGTCCGTGGAGTACGGACTCCAGCAAGGATTTTATCGATCTGCGCGGTGGGCAATATCGGTTTGAACTGGAAGCGCGGGATCCTTGGGGCCGCGTGCTGCGCAGCGACTATTCCTTTGCCGTGGCCTACCCGTGGTATTGGAGCCCATTGGCCTGGCTCGGTTATGCCGTGCTGTTGTTTCTCGCCTTAGGGAGCAGCGCCTGGTGGGGCCAGCGCTGGCGGACGCGTCGGTTGCAGCTGCAAAATCGCAAGTTGTCTTTGCTGATCGCGCGGCGGACGCGTCAATTGCGGCGACAAACCGAACGCTTGCAGCAACAGCAAGAGCTGAAAGACCGATTCTTTGCCAACGTCTCCCACGAGTTTCGGACCCCGCTGACGTTGATTATCGGCTCATTGGGTGATCTGGTGGGTCGATTCACCCGGGGCATGAGCCCGCAAGCCCGGCAGCGGGCCAATACGGCCTTAACGAACGCCAATCGCATGCTGGCTCTGGTGGGGCAGGTGTTGGACATGGATCGGTTGGAGTTGGGGGCGATGCAGCTGCGGATCATCGAGCACGATATTGCGGCATTGATGCGACGTCAGGCGCAACGTTTTGAGGATTGGGCCGGGCAACAAGGACAAAGCTTGGTGCTGGAGGGGGCGGTTGACCCTCTGTTGGTTTATTGCGATCAGGATCAGTTGGAAAAATGTATAGCGAACCTGCTGTCCAACGCCATCAAATACAGTGGCGCGGGCACGCAGATCACCCTGTCGTTGTGCCGTGCTGATGGCCAAGTCGGCATACAGGTGCGCGATGACGGGATAGGTTTGAGCGACGCGGAGCAAGCGCAGATCTTCGATCGTTTTTATCAGGCGCCGGCGGCCACCGGTCTGGGTGGCAGCGGCATTGGACTGGCTTTGGTGAAAGAGGTCATGGCGCTGCATCATGGTCAGATCAGCCTGAGTTCCCAATTGGATCAGGGCTGCTGCTTTACCTTGTGGCTGCAGTTGGGTCACGCGCACTTTGACGACCATCAATTGCTCGAGCCGCGCGGGCAATCGACGGCGCGGCAATCGACCGACACCGACTCCGCCCGGGTTCTGCTGGTCGATGATAATGCGGAGCTGAGGGCTTTTTTGTGTCAAAGCCTGGAGGGGGCCTATCAGCTGTTTGAGGCGCACGATGGCGAGCAAGGATTGCAGATGGCGCGTCAATACCTGCCGGATGTGATCGTCAGCGATGTGACTATGCCGGGGCTGTCTGGGATCGAGATGACAGAGCAGCTCAAGGCGGCGCCGGACACCGCGGCGATCCCCGTGCTGTTGCTGTCGGCCAACACCACCAAGCGCCATGTTGTCGCCGGGTTCGATGCCGGCGCCAGCGATTATTTGACCAAACCGTTTGATACCGCGGAATTGATAGTGCGGATCAACGAGCTGTTGCGGCAGCAACAAGCGCTCTGCCGAGATATTGAACTGAAACCGTCTGGCCGACAGCAGGTATTGGCACAATTCGAGCTGGTGATCCAAGCGTTGATCTTGGCCCGAATTGACGATCCTAAGCTCACCGTAGCCGAACTCGCGACGTCGATGGACATGAGTGCGGAGACCTTGCGTCGCCGATGCCGGCAGGAGCTGAATATGAGCCCTAACCAATTGATGGTCAATCTACGCATCGCTCAGGCGAAACGCCTGTTACAACATGGCCAGCACAGCGTCAGTGAGATAGCCGACGCGGTGGGCTTCGACAGTCTGGCTTATTTCTCCCGCACCTTTAAAAAGCAAACCGGAGTCAGTCCTTCCGAGTTCGTACGATCTATCCCCGCATGACACCAAAACCCCGTTGTGATGGGTTTTGTACAAGTCTCTGACCGTTTTGTGCAAGCCATTATTCAACACATTTTCATATTGTTGATTGTGGTTGCTGTGGTTTTTCTTACTGCAGTTGAGGTGATTTTAGGAGGCGTCATATGGTCAGGAAAACACTGCTTGTTGGTTGGGTTGCGTTCGCTCTCGTTGCTTGTAACAACAGCTCTGATGAGGAAAATTCTGCACAGGAACTAGTTGCAAAGAATGTAAGCGTGACTGCAATTTCCACGGATTGGATTGATACACCCAGCATGGGCCGAACTGCAGAGGTTGAGTACGCTGTCTTACTTGAGGGTTTTGGTGATGAGTCTGTTGATGCGGATGTGGATTTTTACTTAGGAGGCTTATCGGATGAGGCGAAGGTTTACCACGTCGGCCACGAAACTCTGACAGCTCTTTCTGCCGGTTCTTCCCAGCAGATTTTCTCTATGAAGATACCGAGGGAGGTACGGCTGGGAGACTATGAGTTAGTTTCACATATTCGGCCACATGAGCGGCATGAGGAGTCGATAGACAGTGATAATTACCCGAACCCAGAGGTCACTGACCACCAAGATAATGGGTATGCCCATGCACTGATCCGGATTGAACAGAGCTTGCCGGTCGCATTGGAGATCGTGAAAGGGGCGACTGCTGCGCCAGCGCTGATCTGGGATGTTCCGAATACATCTATCGCCAATAGAGAGTTTGACTCTGACATTATTGGTTATATTGAAACGATCCATGATGGTGATCTGCAAGGCGATATGGAAATACTCGGGGCGGCATTTATCGACGGTGCATGGCAGCCGATGATGTTTTGGGATTATGAGTCGGAAGATTATCAAGGGTATCAGGGTATTTCATCATTCCACTCCGGCATTCAGCATGTTCCGTTTGATGTGAAGCTTTCAGATGAACAGCTGGCTAAGCTCTATGATGATTACGTTTACGGTGGTGAGAAGTTTGTGAGGCTTAAGTTTTCAATTTCAGATGAAAATGGTGACTTGATAAGTAATGAGTACGAGTTTGATCTTCCCTATTACTTCTTTGGTGATCAGGATGGCATTCAAATGAGCAATTTGAATACTCCTTTGCTTGCGAGCACCTCGACATCTAACAGTCAGGGTGAAGCATCATTAATGGCGGATGATGATAGTTTTCACTTCATGGGAGTAGATAGCAGAAATTATTATGGGGATGGTTCGAAGGCAAGTCTTGATGTGTATTGGAAAGCGGGTATGTTTTCTGATTCAAGAGGAGACGCAAGAGTTGCTGGATTCAATACCCTCTCAGCCGTAGGGGCGACAATATTTGGTCATTCTGAGTCTCTGTTTCAGTTGTCAGCAACTGCAGTGCCAAATCAGTCATCGGCCTCGTTGTCTGTACTTGGTAGTAAGGTTGTGGAGGAAAGTATCAATGTACCGAGTTATCAGCTAGCAAAAACATGGGAAGAGTACCGGCAGTTAGCCAGTGTCCATTTTCTGATTGGGCCTATCCCAGTGAACGTAGATGCTGGGGTGCAGGGCCAAGTTGGTACGTCACTTACTTTTTCACCCTGGGGTAATGGCGTTGGTGTTGAAGCAAACCTGATGAATCTGAACTTGAGCATACTTACGAGTGCAGGGTTTGATGTCGTCGTGGTTGGTGGTGGTGTTGTGGCTGAGCTGCGTGTGATTGATAACGCTTTTTCTGGTAGCGGCGGGGTTGCGATTGTGCCACATGGGAGTGAAGCCGTCGCAGAGTGGCATTTATATTCAGACATTAGTGTTGATCTGCTTTCGGGTCGATGGGGAACCTATGTGAAATATCCGACGGTTGTTCGGTGCTCATGGGGGTTCTTTGATGGTTGGTGCCCAAGTACGACCACCTCGGATCATTGGTTCTATAATACCCCCAGTATATTTAAGAAGAATTGGAATGCGTTCTCAGCCGCCGGCGGTGTTGCGATGGGGGATTGGGAATAATGAAATGGCTTGACAGAGTTTTGATATTATTGATTGCATTTTGCTCAAATGGTGCGAGTGCTAATTGCCAAGCGCAATATGATTTGTCTTTAGATACTAAAATGACTCTTGGAGAGGGAGAAATCAATACGCAGGTTGTTAACCTCTCTGGAGTTATCACATTAAAACATTTGTTTGATGATGAGTCTGGTGTCTGGTGGGCGATAAAGGGAGATGAGATGTCTATGGCTGGTGTGGAAGGGCATTTATTCTCAAGGGCGCATGAAGTACCTTTCGCTTTCCATTTGCATAATGAAGCCGGTTTGGACTCTTTCTCATTTCCTAAGGGGCTGTCAGAGGTCGATAAAGCGAAATTAAAGGGATTGGCCTACTTTTTTCAAACAAGCTATGAAGTGGCAACGAATGTGGTTGAACGAGATGCTTTTGGTGTCTATCGCGCGAGTTACATTGATGGCGGTGACGGTAAACTGCTCAAACAAAAAGGGCACTATGAGCAGCGTACGGATGGAACAGAGGGGCGGATCCAGTCATTATCAGTCCGTTATTTTTCTCATGAGATCGATCCGCGGGCGTGCATGTTTGCTCAGCTAAAAGGTCGGGAGACCGTGCTGTTTAAGCTATTTGATGGCTCTGAGTCGATGGAAACTGAACAGATGGTTGAGTTGACGCAGCGAAACGATGTGCGACCGAGTGATTTGGACATTTTGGCGTGGCCGGTGGAGGATTGGCCTGTCGCCATAGCAGATGATATCGCACAATTTGATGATAGGGGGCAGCTTAGCAGTGAGTTACTGGGCTTGATCACTTCTCCACAGTTAGAAAATATGTCAGTGACCGATCTAGTGGTCCATTTGGAGCAGCTTGACCTGGTGCTTGAAGAGATCCCCGCTTTGCTGACATCTCATGAGATATCAAATAAGGCAGAAATGCGCTTACTTGTCTCATTAGGGGTTGTGGACAGTGAAAATGTTCAGCGTGCTCTGACCCAGATCCTGACCGACGAAGACCGTGCCGACCTTTTAAGATTTAGGGCCGTTCGGGCTCTAACGGTTGGCGATGGTCCACTCAGCTCATCGGTTGAGGAGGTATTGATTGAGCTGATTTCAGAGGGGGTGGCAACGGACGATATGGCACTGGCATCGAGTTTCATTTTAGGGGTTGGAACGATGATTGAGAGGCGGGGAGCTCACCATGATATTGAGCCCTTGTTATCGGCCTTGTTGAGTGGGCTAACAAACGCCTCTCAGCCTACGGATCAGATCAGTATGCTGAATGCGCTCTCTAATGCTCGATTTGATGGAGAAATTGCGATGCTTGAAGAATACCTTAGTAGTGAAGTTGAAGCGGTTCAGATCGCGGCGATCGGTACGTTGGCACAGGCTGATCGAGAGGACGCTCGTGGGCAACTGTTTGAAAAGGCGCTAAGACAACACGATGAGCCTATCACTGTGCAGGTGGCAGCTTTGAACGCATTGGTGGGTAAATCGTTAAGCGACAAGGACGTTGAACAAGTTGTGGCTTTGGTGAATAGCCCGGCTGATAACCGGGTTAGGTTGGCTTCATTGGAGGCTATTACGGCGCAGATCGACGAGATGCCACACTTGCAAGAGACATTGAGAAGCATGTTGGAGAAAGAGTCGTGTCGGGAGTGTTTCGAAGCCATTGTGAAAGCGCTTCATTAGCATTCGGTTGCTGCAGTGAGCTCGGACGCAGGCTTGAGGTTCACGTTTCAGGTTCAGGGTTAAAGTGTTTGAAACGTATTCCCTTGAGGGTTCCAAGGGTCTAAGGGGTCAGGACTCCAAGTGTCAGAGTTATCGAAATTCGTTAATGACGGTGAGCCTATCGGAGCTCTGCCTACACCAAAAGATCGCCACAGCAGTACGGATTAAGTCCTAGCATTCTAGGATTTTTAGTTGGTCAGTTGGGGGCGACTCTAAAAGTCCACAAGGGTAGGATTAATTACGCTAAAGCCCAAAAACAACGGTGCCCCACTCGCTCAGCGTGCGGGGCACCGTGTTATCGACAAATAGGCTTACTCAATGTTCTGAATTTGATTAAGCAAAGTGCAATAAACTTCTTTTAAATCAATTAATTGAAGTCTGGCACGTGAGGCTGCTCAAAAAAATTGTACATATCTGTCACCCACGGTGTCATGTGCGCACTCTTTATACAGTTAAATTAAGTCAACAGTAAATAAAACTGTGTGTAAGCAATTAGAACTCGAAAGGATGCCCATCAAGTATATTTTAACGGCATCATATTAATTCTATCTAATCATCTGCTCAGTTGTTTTTAAACTGATTGCTGAGATTGGAAACAAATTTAGAGAATTTTGAACGATTCTCTTCGTCTCGGTTGTCGGATAGTAACCTCATAATGCCTACACAGATAGCAGTCCAACCAGCGATACCTAAAGCTACGCCATCAAAGCTAGATTGCTTAAATAGGTCGGAATAAATTGAAATAATAAACACCACAACTTGAGCCATATCTTCTCCAGTATGAACAACAATATCATTGAATAATTGTTGATAAGAAGTATTCTCAAGAAGCTTACACTGTATAAATGCTAAAATAGGGCCGCCGAGCAACCACAAGAGCGCGGTTCCTTTTATTGGATACTTTCTTTCTTCAAAAGGAACAAATTGACTGGCAAGTGAATCAGAGTCCACCATTTGAGTATAGGAACCAGTTTGACTGTTTTTTACTGATATGACTTTCCAAATTTCATGGTTTTCGTTATTTGGTTTTCCCTCTACAAGAAGAAGTGTCAGCTTATTTCCTTGTCTTACTGAAAAGCTACTGTCTAAGCTAATGGGAAGTTCTTTACCATATAGATTAATCCAAACTTCAGTATAGTTGACAGTTGTTGAGCTAACGTGGACTGCTGTTTGGCCCCACTTCCCATCACCTTGATAGTAAGAATCACCACCAGAGCTACGAATTTTATTCTCTGAGTGATGCCTTACCTCTAATGCTTCACAATCAACAGAAATAAATTTGAGATCGTGTGTTTTGTCATTATATCTAGAAAGTAAATTAGTCATATTATATCAAGAGCTATGAAGTGATAATGATATATGATCGCTGAGACACCATATGAGATCAAGTTGTACGCGAGAGAATTTGAATCCCATTCACTTTGGTGAAAAAGTATACTTTGATAGATAGGTGCCACCACTTTTTGTAACAGCAAAGGTTCCGTGTTGTTGTCATTATGTTTGATCGGCCGTGGCCGCCCACACACTGGTACAGTGTTTTAGTGGGCTAAAGCGCTGCTCTGTCGATCAGTGCTTAATAAAGCGCTGTCGCGCATATTTTGAAAGCAGAAGGACAAGTTGGTTTACACCTTTCAGTTATTGCCTGAGTTAAGATAAAAGAAAAGGCAATATTGTGGCTGCTTATATATCAGTTAATGCAAAATATTACAAAGACAGTAATAAGAATTTGTTTGGGCACACTGAAAGAACCCATGCTAAAATTCAAAATGCTAAAAGTGAACTCTTAAGTAACAACTTCTACTCTTATGGGGCACCTATCCCTGATTTATATGAGCAAACTAAGTTAGAGGTTGAGCGAGTAAAAGGGAAGAAACTCCAGAAGAACTCGAATACAATTGTCGACTTTGTTATTTCTTTTGATCGAGAACTTTGTAATTCGATCATCAAAAAAGAAGGAAGGATGTATTTCGAAAGGGAGTTTAAGGTACGCCTTAATAAGCTGCAATCTAAGGTAAAAGAAAAGTTTGGATTAACTCCGATTGGATTTGTGTTTCATGCCGATGAAGGTCATGAGGACAAGGATGGTCTATGGAAGGAGAATTACCATGCTCATGTCTCTTTCTTCAATTATGATTTCGATACTAGGACTGCTCCCCTCCGCATAATGGCTAAGAAAGGGCAGGATTCACCATGGGCACGAGTTCAAGATCTTGCCGCATTAGAGTTCCTAGACTTAGGGTTCAAACGAGGAGTGTCGAAAGAAAAAACCAGAAAGGAACATCTAGAGAAAGAGCAATACATAAAGCGTAAGCATGATGAAATGATAGAAACAAATGATCAGCTACAAAGAGATATAGCGGCTTCTAGAGAGTACATTAAGCACGAAGAAGAAAAACACCTAGAAGAAATGAGGAGAGTAACCGAAGCGGCCAAAAGCGTATACAAGTCAACACCTGCCATATTATCTATATCGAAAGTTCTGTCTGTTCTCTGCGAGAATGTGGCAACACGGAAAGTCTTAGAGTTTGCGATACGAAGGTTAAACGAAGACGAGCAGGACAGAGCCAAGTTTATGGTTGATGTTTGTTTATCTACACAGAATAAGAGTAATGTTTTTGGAAGTGGCCTTAGAGCTAAAGCCTTGGCAAGCCGCATCGTTAAGATAGCTAAAGATGAGCAGCCCAACATGAAGTTGGAGTTAAATGGTTAGCACTTGGACAAACGGTACATTCGATACAAACCCCATTAGGTAGGGACGTAAGGCTAAACATACGGAAGGCCAAACAAACAGTTTGGCCTCGAGCTGTATCATGGCCTCCACCCTATGGGGATGGGATTGGAGCGTTTGTCCACTTTGTCACAGGGGGAGCAATTGCACACGACAGCTATTGTTTTTTCCCCTAATAATATTCACCTTGTTTTTATGCTGAAGATAATCAAGAGCAGCTCTACGTTGTTTTGCTGGAATTCTTCTCTTGAACTTCTGGTTAAGCTCAGATGCATTGACGAAGTCTACACCAAGTTGCTTTTTTTCCAACAGGAAACTATAAATACTATCTGAATCATCTATAGCTCGTTGAGATTTAACTCTAGATGCTTCTAATCCCCAAAGGTAGTCAATACTTTCAAACCAGTAATCTATCCATGCATGTGCAGACCTTAGGTGTCTTTCCTTGATCGTCAATGAACAGTCGAAAATTGCAAATAGCATAGAGAAGGTAATTAGTTTGTGGGGAGCCCTGCTTAGTAATGACTTTCTGGTTTCATCACCATCCACATCATGGATCTCTGGGATAATTTGATCATAGTAGTCTTCAAAACAACGAGATACCACCATTTGAGTTGGGGCAGAATAAATGCCACACCACGAAATGATATCAGAGAGCTCTTGGGTGATGACTTCTAGCTCTCCCACGGAAACTGGGCGAGGCCTGTATACAGTTTGGTTTCTCATGCCATAGCAAAATATATGGCGGTTTATATACCCATTGCTTTCGTCTACTTTTGAAGTTTTGTCGTGTAAGCCCTTTGGTGTCACATGGGCGAGGAGTACAACGTGAGCACCTGTGGAGGTAAGTTTATTGGATATACTCATATTTCCAACAGTCTTTCCATCATGCACGATTCGTAGAGTACCAGAAAGTGTATTACCATCAGATTTGCCAACAGTCATTACTTTTTCATACTCTTCCTCAACGATAAGTACTCGCTTATCTGAACGTTCATTTCCGTCTTCATCGATATCCGATATTTCTTTTAGTAGACCTTGACCAGATACAAGCCCATCCATCTGTTTTGCTGGTTCAATATTTGCGAGCTTACTTGCCGCCATCCAAAGGTCATTTGCAAATGTTTCCGAGACTCCTTTCCCCTCACCTGTCGGTGCTACCAATATTTGCCAGTGTGCATTGAGCTTTGTCTTGTGCTGTCCAAATTGCACAAAGAACGATTCGAATTGTGCCGCCGCACGAGCCAATATTGAAGCTATCAAGAATTCAGGTATTAACTGGTTACTGCGCCCAAAAGCATCAATAATAAACTGGAATAGTCCGTCTATACCTTCCTTTCGAAGTTTCGGAACTTTTACAACGTAATCATCCTCAGTGAGTACATTGTTGGATGTCGTTTTGGTGCCATTTGAATTTGTCATGATTGTACCCTCTTGTGGAATTTCCACCAATTAATAATATCGACTTTATTCCAATAGAGTGCCCGTTCACCTAAAACAGTCCCCTTTGGAAAGTGATTTGATTTTCTCCAGCGCAGGAGAGTGCTGCGGCTAATACAAAGAAGTTTGCATACTTCATTTGTAGAGATTAATTCAAAGTCTTTCATAAGCTTTCCCGTGCTGAAGATGTGCATATGAAACCACAGACAGATATTTATTCCAGTCTGGTTATATTGTGTTATGTATAGAATTGCTCGTAGCGCTTTAGTGGCGCGGCTTAGGGCTATACGTCATTTCGTATAGCCCTGAGCCAGAAGTCATTTTTCTTTTAATACATAACGGCATCAGACTGGAATGAGGCGGTAATTTATTAAGCGGGAGTGAATTCGTGCCGCGCATTGAAGTGCTGACCGCGAAGCGGCCTGCGCTGAGATGGGTGGAATTACATTTTTGCTGAAGTCAGTAATAGATCCGTCAAGGACTCCTGCGCAGATCTTCGTTCTTCAATGTAATCGTGTTTATCATATGTCTCGATTATTCTACCTTGAGAGTGATTCAATACACGTTCTGCTACATGTGGTGGGACGTTTATAGATGCAAGCAGGGTACGACATGACCTTCTCAAGTCGTGAATAGTGAAGTGCTCAATGTCTTCTTTCGCCATGACATTTATTTCAGGTCTAAATCCTTTGCTACATTGTTTACCAAATAGCTTTGCTAATGCATGGTTTAGTGTGCTCGAAGATATGTGACCATATTTACCAGACCTGCGGCTTGGGAATAGATACTCACTATCATAGGACTTAACCTTTAATTCATTGAGCATAGGCCTAACTTGGTTAGGTATTGCAACTCTAAAAGCTTTTTTGCTCTTGTTTCGTGTTGCTGGCAAAGACCAGATGCCCAACTCTAGGTCAAATTCTTCCCACTTGGCCTCAATCAACTCCCTTTTGCGCACTCCTAATGTTAGTAGCAGACAAAAAGCGATGTAGTTATCTCGCGTAAACCTATCTTTGTTTGTTCTCAAAACCCTGAACACTTTCTCGAGTTCAGTAACTCCAAGTGCTCGTGTTCTGCTTTCTTCTTTACCTCCGGCATGCATTTCCCGTAGGCACGATGCCGGATTCCGTTCACATAGACCCATGATCATCGCATGGTCAAAGATTTGTCTGGCGATGGACAGCGCATCATTACTGATCGTCGGTCTACCACTTTGTGTGATTTTCTGGAGCACCTTGAGGAGTTCATGGGGTGTTATGTCATTTGGGTTTCTATCGCCCAGTGCTGGTTTTAGTTCCTTTTTGTATATCCGAGTGGGAATCGAGGGTGTTTGGATGTGTTGAGCCTTGATAGCTATCCATTCATCAAAGACAGAGTCGAGCGTTTCGAATGCCCTGATGGCGGTGTATGGATTAGTTAGAGCGGGGTCTTTCCCTTGTCTTACGTCAATTCGTGCCTTAGCAGCTCTGTCATGTGCTTCATCTAACCCTATACAGTCAGCACGCTTGCCATATCGCCCGATTGTTATCTCTCTTCTTTTACCGTTTAACGTGTATCGGAAGATCCAAAAGCCTGAGCCCTCTGCTGACACACGGAAGTACACAGAGCGGCCTACAGCGTGTCGGCCAATGACGCGGTTGGAGAGTAGTTTCTTAAGTTGAGAGTCTTTCATTGAACCAAAAAAAAACGGTGACAGGATTGCGTCGCACGATAGAGCTTAAGGCTCATATCTGCCACCTACCTGTCACCGTTCAGGTGACTCACTATGACTCAATCTGGTTCACTGTGAATCACTATTGATTCACGTCAAGCTTATGAAAATAAAGGATAAACCCTTAAAATTCAGAACTTGTGATGGTTTACTCGATGTTCTGAATTTGCTCGCGCATCTGCTCAATTAGCACTTTCAGCTCCACCGCTGCGGCGGTGATGTCGGCGCTGATGGACTTGGAGGCCAGGGTGTTCGCTTCGCGGTTGAACTCCTGCATCATAAAGTCGAGGCGACGGCCGACGGCGCCGCCTTTTTTCAGCACTTTGCGGGTCTCGGCCACGTGGGCGTCGAGGCGATCGAGCTCTTCGGCCACGTCCAGCTTCTGCGCCTGCAGGATCATCTCTTGCTCGATGCGCTGGGGATCCAGATCGTCCATCACTTCGGCTAGGCGGTCGGTCAGCTTCTGACGCTGCCAAGCCATGACTTCCGGCATGCGCGCGCGGACAAAGGCGGCTTGCTCGGTGATGGCGTCCAGACGCTGCTGGATCAGGGCTTCCATCGCCTGGCCTTCGGAGGCGCGGGCGGCAATGAAGTCGTCGGTCACGGTGTCGAACAGGCTCAGCAGATCTTTGCTGACGCCGTCCATGTCCTGCTCACCGGATTCCATCACGCCAGGCCATTTGAGTAGATCTACCAATTGGATCTGGCCAATGCCGGCCATGGTGTGCAGCTTGTTGGCCTGATCCACCAGCTGTTGTGCCAAGGATTCGTTCATCTGCAGGGTGTCGGTCTTCTGGGCCAGCTCAAACCGCAGGTTCACTTCCACTTTGCCTCGGGCCAAACGCTTGCGCAGGCGCTCGCGTAGCACCGGCTCTAAGCCGCGAAACTGCTCGGGCAGACGCAGGTAGGTCTCCAGGTAGCGTTGGTTAACGGAGCGGATCTCCCAGGACGCGGTGCCCCAGTCGGCTTTAATTTCACCGCGGCCATAGGCGGTCATGGAGTGGGTCATGATGGTGACTCAGTTAGAAAAAATCCCGCTCAGTATAGCGAGTCCCCTTTGTCGTTAACACCGTCACTCTCGGTGGGATTGATGCGGATCAACCGCTATAATGGCGCCCACTTCCCCAACTTCAGGTTCAACAGCATGCGTTCGAACGGCAGAACTGCGGCCCAGCCGCGTCCAGTGACCATCACCCGTAATTTCACCGCTCACGCAGAGGGCTCGGTATTGATCGCCTTTGGTGATACCAAGGTGATCTGTACCGCCAGCGTGGAAGAGGGCGTGCCACGCTTCCTGCGTGGCAAGGGACAGGGGTGGATCACCGCCGAGTACGGCATGTTGCCGCGGGCGACGCATAGCCGGAATAATCGCGAAGCGGCGCGCGGTAAGCAGAGCGGTCGCACCTCAGAGATCCAGCGTTTGATCGGCCGTAGCCTGCGCGCAGCGGTGGATCTGAAAGCCTTGGGCGAGCACACCATCACCATCGATTGTGATGTGATCCAGGCGGATGGTGGCACCCGTACCGCGGCCATTACCGGTGCGTGTGTGGCGCTGATGGATGCCATCGATTACCTCAAGGTGACTGGCAAGCTGAAGATCAGCCCGCTGAAGCAGCCGATCGCCGCCGTCTCCGTTGGTATCGTTAAAGGTCAGCCGGTGTGTGACTTGGATTACTCCGAGGATTCCACCGCCGACACCGATATGAACGTGGTGATGGGCGAGGATGGCCGCATCATCGAGGTGCAGGGCACGGCTGAGTGTGAGCCTTTCTCCTTTGAGGAGATGAACGCCATGATGGCACTGGCCAAAGACGGCATTGCCGATCTGATCGCGGCGCAGAAAGCGGCCTACAATCAACAATAATGACAAAATTGAGAAGCGGCGTTGCCGCTTCTTTTTTATCTAAGAAACAGGAAAAGACAGTGAAAGCCTACCAGAAAGACTTTATTGAGTTTGCCCTCGACCGTAACGTACTGCGCTTTGGCGAGTTCACGCTAAAATCCGGTCGCACCAGCCCGTACTTCTTTAACGCGGGCTTGTTTAACCGGGGCAGTGACTTGGCGAAGCTGGGACGTTTTTACGCGGCGGCACTGATGGACGCAGGCATCGATTTCGATCTGCTGTTTGGCCCGGCGTATAAGGGCATTCCTATTGCCACCACCACGGCTGTGGCGCTGGCGGATCACCACGATCGCGACTTGCCTTATTGCTTTAATCGCAAAGAGAAGAAGGCGCACGGCGAAGGCGGTACCTTGGTGGGTGCGGAGCTGACCGGCAAGGTGATGTTGGTGGATGACGTGATCACCGCGGGCACTGCGATCCGTGAGTCGATGGAGATCATCAAGGACAACAACGCCGAGCTGGCCGGTGTGCTGATCGCGCTGGATCGTCAGGAGAAGGGTAAGGGCGAGCTGTCCGCCATTCAGGAAGTGGAGCGTGACTTTGGCTGCTCCGTGGTGTCCATCGTGGCGCTGGGCGACTTGATCGCGTATCTGGAGCAGCAACCGGGCCGTGAAGCCGAGCTGGCTTCGGTGCGCGCTTACCGTGAGCAGTACGGGATCGCGTAACTCATCCGGTATAGCGTGTCCGGAGATGGACAAAAAGAGGGCGCCTTCATGGCGCCCTCTTTCGTACTTGGTGGCTTAGTTAGCGCTGATCCAGTCATGGATCATCGTGTTGATCAGCGCCGGGGATGACTCTGTAAACCAATGTCCACCAGGGACGGCTTCGATCTGGCCTTTGTTCAGATCGATGACTTGCTGTTGCCACTGTTCGCCATGGAACCAGATCTGTTTGTCTTCGCCATAGATAAACAGCAGCTCGGTGCCAAAGTCCTCAACGGCGACAGCGGTTGGGAGGGTTTTAGTGAAAATGGCGTTCCACAGGTGCCAGTAGGGATAGGTCATGCGTGGATCGGTCCGCAGATCATGCACGCTTTTGTTTGGATCGACGTTTTTTTCCAGCTCAAGGATATGCTCTGCGGTGTAGAGGGTAAGCTTGTGGCCGAGTGTCTCTGGCAGCGTCCATGCAATGCCCAAAGCAAAGGTGTATTTGGCGTTGATCGCCGGTGTTGGCTCGCTGCCATAACTGCCGATGTCGAGCAGGATCAATTGATCGACCAGATCATTTTGCGCCAGATAGTGGGAAGCATACATAGCCCCCCAGTCATGCGCGATCACCGTAACATGCTCGGCATTCAGGCTTGCGATAAAGGCGTCGGAGATCATTCTGATCTGTTGGATGCTGTAATGAGGGCGTTCGCCGGTATCCTTCTGCTCAAACCCGGGGAGGGTGAAGCGGGCGACGGTGTAATGCTCCTTGAGGAATTCGACTTGAGGTTCCCACATCTCCAGGCTGTCCGGGTAGCCGTGGATCATCACCAGGGTCTTATCACCGTTTCCTTCGATCTTGACCTCTAGGTTTTCAACAATGGAGGGTAACGCCTGTTGAAACTGTTCGTCAGGGATGGGACCGTTCAGGGCAAAGGTGCCTGCCACATAGAGCAGCGGAGAGAGCAGAAGAGCTGCCACTGCGAGGCTGATCAACGCGATCTTTTTCATGTATTTCCTTATCAACGGGCAAAGGGGAGACGAAAATTCTCCCTCGATATTAGAGCTTTTGCACTACTCTTTGTTTGATCATTCTTTGGAAATGCAGATATTTGATCCGACTGGTCGGTTAATGTTTGAACCCGGTACAGCCGCTGTGCTTTTGTGTTGAGCGAAACTGCAGGCCAATTCAATTCTGCTGGTTGTTTGCACAGCGGGTTCATTCCATAACGATGCTGAACGGGCTGGTGGCGTCAGTCGTTAAGCGCGTTGTGAGGCGCAAGTGAGGAGCCCAAGAGCGGCAATCGGTGGAGGTTTCGGTCTTCCGGCTTGTCGTTGGGGCGAGCCGTATGCCCATGTCGGAGCTGTACGCATATAGCGAAGCGGTAGGGTATTGGCAAAGGGGCCAGTTCATGATGCCAAGTCGCGGGACCAGCTGGACTTGGCTGAAAATCGCATAAAAAACCCGGCGCTTGGCCGGGCTCTTCTCGAGTGGGGAGCGGTCAGCTCTGCAGCAGCTGCTTACGGATAAAGGCCCACTGCTCGGAGAAGTCGGCGGTGGGGAGCTGCTTGAAGTCGCTGCGCACAAATTGGGCGATGCGCCCTTCGGTCCAAGCCATCAGCAGGTTGGCCAGCATGCCTTCCTCTAGATAGAAGCCCTGGCCTTCGCGGATGCTCTTTTCCCGCAGAACCTGTTTGATCTGGGTTTCGATCTTGCCAAACAGCAGGTTGATCCGCTCGCGCAGCCGCTCCTGCTCGCCGATCAAGGCATCGCCGGTCAACAGTCGGGTGATCCCCGGGTTGCGCTCGGCGAAGGTCAACAGCAGCTGCAGGATAAACTGGCAGCGGTTCATGGTGTCCTTCTCTTCCATCATCACCAGATTGATGCGCGACAGCAGGGAGTCTTCAATGAATTCGATCAGCCCTTCAAACATGCGGGCTTTAGATGGGAAGTGGCGATAGAGCGCCGCTTCGGAGACCCCCACTTCCTGCGCCAGCGCTTTGGTGGTGATCCGCTGGCCGGGGCAGGTTTCCAGCATGCTGGCCAGGCACTCAAGGATGTGCTGACGCCGATTCTTTTTGTTATTGGCTGCCATTTCGGGCTCCTGAATTACTGGGTACCTGAGTGGCCAAAGCCACCTTCGCCGCGATCTGAGGCGTCAAACTCTTCCACCAGCTTAAATGCCGCCTGCACAACTGGGACGAACATCAACTGGGCGATGCGTTCACCCGGCGCCATGGTGAAGGCTTCATTGCCACGGTTCCAGCAGGAGACAAATAGCTGGCCCTGATAATCGGAGTCGATCAACCCGACCAGATTGCCCAGCACAATGCCTTTTTTGTGGCCTAGGCCGGAGCGGGGCAGGATGGTGGCGGCCAGGCCGGGATCGCCGATGTGGATCGCCAGACCTGTGGGGATCAGCTCGGTTTGGCCCGGTGCTAGTGTCAGCGGGGCGTCGAGCATGGCGCGCAGATCCATGCCGGCAGAGCCCGGAGTGGCGTAATCGGGTAGGGGCCATTCGCTCCCTAGGCGGGAGTCGAGGATCTTCAGTTCAATCGGTGTTTTCATCGGTAGGCAATCGCTTGGCTATGGTCAGTAACAGTTGACGGGCCTGATCGGCTTTGTCGCTATGGCCCAGGCTATGATGTCCGTCGTGCCAATACAGGGTGAGGGCGTTGCCGTCCGCATTAAACCCCTGCCCCGGTTGGGAGACATCATTGGCGGCGATCAGATCCAGCTTTTTGCGGGCCAGTTTATCGCGGGCGTATTGTTCCACATTGTGGGTTTCGGCAGCAAATCCAACGGTGTACGGACGTTGTGCCTGTTGCGCGACGGTGGCGAGGATATCGGGATTGCGCACCAGCTCGATGGTCATCGCATCCTGAGATTTTTTGATCTTGCCTGCGGCCACGTTGGCAGCGCGATAATCGGCCACTGCAGCGCAGCCGATAAAGATGTCCTGGCCCGGCAGTGCTGCCAGAACCGCATCCATCATCTGCTCAGCCGACTCGACGTCAATGCGCTGAATGCCTGAGGGGGTGGCGAGATTAACTGGGCCGCTGACTAGGGTGACCTCGGCGCCCAGCGCCTGCGCTTGCTGAGCGATGGCAAACCCCATCTTGCCCGAGCTGTGGTTGGAGATGTAGCGCACCGGATCCAGCGCTTCGCGGGTCGGTCCGGCGGTCAGCAATAGCTTCTTGCCAGCCAGCGGCTGTGCCTCTGGGCGTTGAGCCTGGGCCCATTGAGCGGCGATGGTCTCAGGCTCCGGCATGCGGCCGGGGCCGATGTCACCGCAGGCCTGATCGCCGGCATCGGGATCGATCACTTGCACGCCGCGCTCGGCCAGCAGCGCCAGATTGGCCTGAGTGGCGGGATGTTGGTACATCACCTTGTTCATGGCTGGGTAGAGCATGACAGGCGCTTCGGTGGCCAGTACGGCGGTGGTGAGCAGGTCGTCTGCCATACCAGCCGCCATGCGGGCGATCACATTGGCACTGGCCGGGGCGATGATCACGGTATCGGCCCAGCGCGCCAGATCGATGTGACCCATGGCGGATTCGGTCGCGGGATCGAGTACATCGCGTACCACAGGATGACCTGAGACCGCCTGCAGCGACATTTCGGTGACGAATGCCTTGGCGCCTTGGGTCAGCACCACGCGAACGTCTGCGCCCTGCTCACGCAGTCGGCGCACCAGGTTTGGTGTTTTGTAAGCGGCAATGCCCCCGCTCACACCAAGAAGAATGTTGGCTTTACTCATGCTCTTGCCTATATCAGCGTACTGCGGCCTAAGATAACACAGGGCCGAATGGAGTCGGCAGTCTTGAACCAAGGAAGGTGATCATGACCATAAGCCAATGGCCTGCTCAGGAGCGGCCGCGTGAACGCTTGATCGAGCAGGGCGCCACCGCCCTGAGTGACGCCGAATTATTGGCTATTTTCCTGCGCACCGGGGTTGCCGGAACCAGCGCAGTGGCTTTGGCTCGGCAGCTTTTGCACCATTTTGGAAGCTTGACGGCACTTTTGACTGCGGACAAGCAGGAATTTTGTTCGATCCATGGCCTTGGCGAGGCCAAATACGTACAATTACAGGCTACATTGGAATTGGCGCGCCGATACCTGGCTTGCGAAGTGGAAAGGAGTTCGGCATTGAGCTCTCCACAAGCGGTTCGGGATTATCTGCGCAGTCATTTGCACGGTCTGGGCGAAGAGCATTTTGTGCTGCTGTTGTTAGACAGTCAGCACCGGGTGATCAAACTTGAACGGCTCTCCCGAGGCACGATCGACGCCGCGTCGGTGTACCCACGTGAAGTGGTGAAGACGACATTGGCAGCCAATGCTGCGGCGGTGATCCTGGCGCACAATCACCCCTCAGGGGTGGCTGAGCCAAGCCAGGCAGACCGCCACATTACCGGTCGGATCCAACAGGCATTAGCTCTGGTGGATGTTCCGGTCCTCGATCATTTAGTGGTGGGTAGCGGTCAAAGTTGCTCATTTGCTGAACGGGGCTGGTTATAGGTAGGGCGCATTCTCAGACTCTTGGCTTGATCTTTGCCAAGGGATCTTGTATAAAATGCGCCCTTCGTGTGTCCTCGGGCGACGGCCATACGAGGCACAATGATGCTCGAGCTAAGAATTGGAGACTGAAATGTCTAAAGTATGTCAAGTTACCGGCAAGCGTCCGGTAACCGGGAACAACGTTTCCCACGCAAAAAACCACACTAAGCGTCGTTTTCTGCCAAACCTGCACACCCATCGTTTTTGGGTTGAAGGCGAAAAGCGTTTCGTCAAGCTGCGCGTTTCCGCTAAAGGTATGCGTATCATCGATAAAAAAGGCATCGAAGTCGTTCTGAACGAACTGCGTGCCCGTGGCGAAAAGGTTTAAGGAGTTAAACGATGGCTAAGAAAGGTATTCGTGAGAAGATCCGCTTGGTGTCCTCTGCTGGCACTGGTCACTTCTACACTACTGACAAGAACAAGCGTGAAATGCCTGAGAAGTTTGAGATCAAGAAATTTGATCCAACCATCCGCAAGCACGTGCTGTACAAAGAAGCCAAGATCAAGTAATTGCTCTTTGCCTCTTGAAGAAACCCAGTCCTCGGACTGGGTTTTTTTGTGTCTGGATAAACCGTTCGGACACAAAAAACATGGCCGCTGGTATCAGGGCCCACATGCGCAATGCCCGAGAGGCTGACATCCGTCAGCGCAGTGCGGCAAGCTCAAACTCATGCCGTCGTGTATTGTCTGTTGCAGGATCCCAGTCCTCGTACGGGTCTGTTGTGTGCTGTGACGTCGCTGGATCGGGATGAAAGCGCCGTGCCGGGCGTGAGAGGGGGGCAGCGCTGGCACGATGGTGCCGCTAAGTCGCCGACACGCAAGCTGTATCGAGTTTAGGGGGGGATGGTCCTGGCACCCTCGGGCTAGGCGCCAAGATGCACCGAGCCAGTCGGTTGGGCATGAATAAGCTGGGCGCTTATGGCATGGTGGAGCCTGGCAGCGAGAGGGAGCGTGAGCGGCATGGCGAAACGGCCAACAAATTATAATAACCTGCTGATCGTATTGGTTGCCGGCGTTGGGATCTTACTGCTGAGCCTCAGTCGTTTGGTCGATTCGCAAGACAACAGCGTGACGCTATTGCCTGCAGAGGCCAACCTAGCGGCGCTGGTATTCTCCGGGGTGGTATTGCATCAACAGCAGGGCGAATGGCAGGCGACGCCATCACAGCCCCATTCAGAGCTGCAGCGTTTGGTCATGGCGTGGCAGCAAGCCCGCTTGGTGCCGGTAGTAACGCCACTTGAGCGATTGGAGGTACCGATCCAGGTCGATCTCTATTTGACGGCGTCTGGCGAGCCACAAACCGTGCTGTTGTATCCAGAGGGGCAGATGATCAAGTTATTGGCGCAGCCGCAATGGTGGCGTTTGGTCAATCTGGATATGAACACCCTGCTGCCCACGGCGTCGCCCGCCCGAAACGAGTCTGATGGAGTGTAACCATGCCTGAGTTACCGGAAGTGGAAGTCACCTGCCGCGGGATCGCCCCGCACCTCGTCGGTCATCAGGTGTTGGCGGTGCGGGTGCGCAACCCGAATCTGCGTTGGCCGGTCAGTCCGCAGATCCAGCAATTGGTGGGGCAGACCATCCGTGCTGTAACTCGTCGTGCCAAGTATCTGCTGCTCGACACCGAGGCTGGCGTGTTAATCCTGCATCTGGGCATGTCGGGCAATCTGCGGGTGCTACATGACCCGCCGGCGCCTGCTAAGCACGATCATCTGGAGCTCGAGCTCGACAGCGGTGCGGTGTTGCGGCTGAACGATCCGCGCCGATTTGGCGCCGCGATCTGGTGGCAGTTACCGCTCGACGCTCAGCCATTGTTGGCCCATCTAGGGCCGGAGCCGCTGACGCTCGGGTTTAACGCTGAGGCATTCCAGGCTCGGTTGAAAGGCAAGACCACCGCCATTAAGACGGCGTTGATGGACAATAAGATCGTGGTCGGGGTGGGCAATATCTACGCCAATGAGGCGCTGTTTGCCGCGCGGATCCACCCTAAGACCGCGGCAGGCGCGCTCAGCCGTACCCGACTGGAGCGGTTGGTGCAGGAGGTGAAGCAGGTATTGAGTCGGGCGATCGAGCAGGGAGGCACCACCTTGAAAGACTTCACCCAGGCTGACGGTAAACCGGGCTACTTTGTGCAGCAACTGCATGTCTACGGCCGGGGAGGCGAGCCCTGCGTGGCGTGCGGTCAGGCGTTGACCGAGATCAAGCTTGGGCAGCGAGCGACCGTGTTCTGTCGCCGCTGCCAGAAATAATGTGTACAGCGTTAGAAGCGATACCGCAGTGTGGTGGAGCCCCACGCGAAGTCGTCACGCTTATAAGGATCGTCAACCCAGTTGTTGCTGGTATCGGTACTGGTATAGTTCAGCTCGGCCGAGAGGGACCAGTTAGGTGCAAGCCAGTAGTTCAGCCCGAAACCAAAACCATAGCCGTAGGCTGGCAGCTCGCGGTAGTAGCGGGCGACGCCGCCATAGAATGAGGCACTCCAGTGGTGGCTGAGGGCGTAGTCGAGCTCTGCGACGCGAAACATCAACAGATTTTCTGAGCGGCGCCAGCTGATGGGATCGCTGATCAAGGCTTCGACGCCAACACCGAGTCGCAACCGCTCGCTGATCTGGCGGTGTAGCTGTAATTGCACCGAGGGTCGGGCTTCAGTGTGGGTCGGGTATTCCCGGGTCGGATCGCGCTCTTTTTGCCAGACAGCAGACACGCCAGCACCGGCTTGAAAAAACCACTCTTCGTTGGCCCAGGCTGGGCGTGTGAAGCAGACGAGAAGGGTGGTGATAATGGTGATGTATTTTACCATCCTAGGCTGATCTCCAGTCGGGCAAAGTTATCGGAATGAACGGTCTGTCCGGCAAACAGACTCCAGCCCCAAGGGTGGCCCATCAACTTGCCGTAGTGGCTCAGCTCGATGTCTCGACCGACCTCATAGTCGCACATCGGCGTTTCTCGCCCATTGTAACGATTATCGACGCTACGATAGGCCAGCTCGTAACGCGAGCCAGCAGCGCGTTGGTAGCCGAGGCGGGCGGTGTGGATCTGGCTTCCGACGCTGTCCGGGCCGCCATTGCTGTTGTAGCATCGATCGTTGCCGGCCCAGTGGCCCATCACCACGCCGTTGTTGCTGTAGCCTTGGCGGAAGATGTGGTGGCTGTACCAGGCGTGGGCGTGCTCGGTAAACTCATACGTCAGTGACCAGTCAGGCCCCAGCAGCCACTGGGGCATAAATGGCAGGTGGATCCCTGCCGACACCGCCAAGTTGCCCAGTCGGGTGTTCTTCAGCTGTACCGTATCTTCACCGGCGTATTCGGCGTACAGCACAAATGGTACGGGGCCGCCAAAGTGCATCTTGGAGGTGAGCGAGGCGATCTGATTGTCGCTGGCATTGCCTTGTTGATCGGCGGTGGGGTTAAAAAAGGCCTGCCAGATCTCTTTGAGGCTGATCCCATCATCGCCACCGTTAAACTGAATGGTGCGGTTGGCTCCGATCACCCAGCCTGCGATGGGCTCAATGCTCATATGAAAGCCCGTTAAACCGGGACGGACATTGAGCCACTCGCCATCGATCCGGACTCCGTCCATGTGCTCAAGCCGGGTGAAAAAGATGTCGTATTTTAGGTTCCACCAGTTCTCTAACGGCATGGGGTTGGATAAGCCGACCGAAACCGAGGGCTGTGCATTGGTGGAATGGACCATGGCTGATTCGTGGAATGGTGATAGCCAATGTTCCCGGTAGCCAAAATCCAATTGAATGCTGTCATTGCCCACGGCCACGTAGCTGCCCACAGGGATCACTTCATTCTGGCTGTCATATGCTAACCCACCGACGTTCACCACCAGCCAATCGGCAGGCCGATATTGCCCTTGCGCTGTGACTCGATAGCTGGAGTTGAGTTGTTCTCCACGTGCGTTTGGCAGCAGTTTACCGTTGTCCGGATCGGTTGCGGCGGCGACGGTGACTTCGCTGTAAGTCAGTGCCAGTTTCTGCTCATAAGGGCTGAGTAGGCGATCCAACTCGTGATAGAGCGTTGGATGACTGTGTTCGATCAGGGGTAATTGTGCCCGTACCTGGCGCACATTGTAGGGCTTGGACAGTGAAGGCATCTGGGTGACGGTCGCCATTTGATGGATGCGACCATTGAGATACCTATCCTGCATTGAAATGAACGGAGAGGCGGCCCACAGTGGGCTACTCAGGCTCAACAGCAGCAGCGATCCAGCGAGCGTCTTGTTTGATGTCATGTCGTCGAGGTGATCTTTAGGGGGCGGAAACTTGGGGCAGATCTTATCACAGCCGTGCAAAGAAAATGCGGCTAGGCGCAGGGGGCGCGCGCCGGCTAACGGACTCAGTTTGCTATCACTGAGCCCGTGGTTCAGATCACTTACCGAGTTTTTGCTTCAGCGGGGATACGACCTCGGCAGGAATGAAGCCGGTGACATCGCCGTCGTGCAATGCCACTTCTTTGACCAAGGATGAGGAGATAAAGGCGTTCTCTTCTGCCGGCGTCAAGAACACGCTCTCGAGATCTGGGTGCAGACGTCGGTTCATGTTTGCCAGCTGGAACTCATATTCAAAGTCGGAGACCGCACGCAAGCCGCGCACCAGAACGCGGGCATTGTGGGTTTTCGCGAAATCGACCAATAATCCGGAGAAACCGACCACTTGAACGTTGCCGATCGACTGAGTGATCTGCTCGATCAGGGCCACGCGTTCCTCAAGTGAGAACAGCGGCTTTTTACTCGGGCTGGCAGCGACGCCAACAATCACGGTGTCAAACATGCGGCTGGCCCGAATGATCAAATCAAGATGGCCATTGGTCAGTGGGTCAAAGGTGCCAGGGTAGATTGCGCGTTGTTTCATGTCGATACCGGTCGTTCTTTATGGATAGTTCGAGCCATTGTGCCGGGGAATGGGCTCTCGGCACAATGGTTCAATCGTTAGGCATGGTATGGCTGGCCCGTTTTCAGCGTATGCTCCAGCGCTGTGCGCCAGAGTTGGCGATCGGTTCCCCACGCTTTGAGTGCAACGTCCAGATCGGCTTCAACCATTTTTAGGCGCTCACAATATTGCTCGAAGCCGATCCCGGCCGAGGATTTTATCGAGAGTAAGGTAGGCTTATCTTCGCAGCCGAGTATTGCGGCTTCCATCGGGATTCGCGCGGGCAGCATGCCTCCAGCACAGGGGAGATGCTGATATTCTTCTGGTTGCTCGGCCGGGTGGATCTTCAAGATCACGTGATATCCCATGGCATTAAGGTGCTCGGTCAAGATCTCGTATAACTTGACCTTGTTGCCCTCATTACCTGGCATCCAGCGCTCCATCGGCTGGGTCAGCAGAATAATGGTGTTGTCGGCATGACTTAGCGCGCCGTTGATGCGAAACAGCCCGAGCAGATTGGTGCGATGGGCTTCGGCATTCAGAAAGTCGATATTGACGGCTTTGTGTTGAACAATGCTGGGCACCCGGTGAGGCTGAACCGCGAAGATCCGCTGACAACGATGGCTTTCTCCAAACACTCGGTTGTCTGGAAGTCCCATCAGGCGACGCGGCAGCGTTTTAATGGCTGGTAGCTTAAATTCAATGTAGTTGCCCTCGCCATCTTCGATGATGTCGAACTGCTCAACCAGTTTGTTGAAGAGCCGCGAGATCGGATTGCGCTCATTAAATACCACCATGGATTTGTCGTGATCGTGCAGCAGTGCCTCGCTCAGTGACGGGCTATAGCTGGCGAGAAAACGGATAAATCGCTGCTGCTGCCCCTCTGTGGCAGGCGTGTCTCGGTAGGTACTCAGCCGGTACAATAACCCCCATGGTTGCTTGGCCAATTCGGCTTTACTCTGACGCCATGGGATCAGATGAAAGTGTACGTGCGAGGGCAGTACCGATGGATCCCAATTGGCTCGATCGGCTTCAATGTTGCGGGAAAAAAACACAACGTGTGTTTGCTGCTGCGGGCGGGATAAACCGCGCATGACGGCAAACAGCATATGGCGTGGAGTGGTGCAGATGTAATAGTCCACAGGGCCTCTGAGACGGTTGGCTAAGCGTACAAGGGAGGCAATGTAGCGTATGGTCGGCGCAGGGTAAACTTTCTAGAACTCGGCGGCGGCCTTATTCTGACAAAGCGATGGTGTCACTCACTCCTTTCCGTGGCGCGAAATGATATGATCGCCGGATTGACGGATTAGGCAGATATCATGACTGAACGCGTAAACTGCATTGCGATTATTCCCGCCCGTGGTGGCTCTAAGGGGATCCCTCGCAAGAATTTGCGGCCATTGGCCGGTAAACCAATGATCTCTTATAGCATTGAAGCTTGCTTGCAGGCTGGTAACGTCGATCGGGTCGTGGTGTCCACCGATGACGACGAGATCGCCCTGATTGCTGAGCGCTTCGGTGCGGATGTGGTGATGCGGCCGGATGAGTTGGCCAACGATGTGGCAACGCTGGATCCGGTTATCGATGATGCGGTCGCTCGTGCCGAGCTGCGCTTTAACGAGCAATATGGCACCGTCGTAACGGTGCAGCCCACGTCGCCTTTGGTGCGGGCTGTTGATGTCGAAGCGGTAGTGGCCCGATTGGGGCAAACCGGTGCGGATACGGTGATGACCGTCGTGGACGATCGCCACCTATGCTGGACGGTGAAAGACGGCCATAGTGTCCCTGCTTACCATGCTCGGGTGAACCGGCAGCAACTGCCCGCCAACTTTCGTGAAACCGGTGCTGTTGTTGCCTGCACCCGGGCACAGTGTGCCACGGGGACGCGGATCGGCGCTTCAGTCGAGTTGCAAGAGGTGCCACACGAGCGCAGCTTCGACATTGATAACTACGCCGATCTGTACCTGTGTGAGGCAATGCTCAGCCGTCGTACCATAGTGTTCGCAGTGGTGGGTTACGCGGAAGTCGGTTTAGGCCATGCCTTCCGAACGGTCATGCTGGCCAATGAATTGGTTAAAGCGGACATTCGCTTTGTGTTGGAGGCGCGCAGTGATCTGGCCATTGATTACATTCGTCAGCACAACTATCCGGTGGAGATCTGTCCTGACGGAGAGTTAGTGGAGCGGATCGCCACGTTTTCACCTGATCTTGTGATCAACGACCTGCTCGATACCAGTGAAACCTACATGGCCGGATTGAAGGCTATGGGCTGTAAGATCGTGAATTTTGAAGATGTTGCTCCAGCGAGTCGCCATGCAGATCTGGTGGTGAATGCTCTGTATCCACAACAGTTACCGTCGAAGCAGGTGCTGACGGGGGCCCGATACTTTTGTTTGCGCGATGAGTTTATCTACCTTCCGGAACGTCAACAGAGCGGCGAGATCCGCCGTGTTCTGTTAACGTTCGGTGGGGTGGATGAGGGCGATCTGAGCTGTCGTACCTTGTCCCTGATCGCCGATGAGTGCGCTCTGCGCAACATTGCCATCGATATTGTCGTTGGTCCGGGTTACCCGCACACCGCCAATCTCCAGCAAGTGATTGATGCGTGCCAAGCTTCGGTTGAGTTGATCAGCAAGACCAAGCGGATCTCGGATTATATGGCACGGGCCGATATGGCCATTACCTCCGGCGGGCGGACAGTCTTGGAGTTAGCGGCGGTTGGGTTGCCGACTCTGGTGATCTGCCAGAATCAACGGGAGACCACTCACACCTTTGCTTCCAGTGAAAATGGCATCATTAACCTGGGCTACCGTGGAGAGGTGAGTGATGAGCAAATTCACCAGACGTTTGTGCGCATTGTGGATGACGCACACCTGCGTACCACCATGCTGGACAAGGTAGCAGAATTGGATTTAACCAAAGGCAAAGACAGAGTGATCCGAGCGATCACTGCACTGTTGCCTTGATTGGATAGGATAAGCAGATGAAAAATGAAATGAAGATCGGCGATGCGCTGGTAAGCAACCCACTTAAGCCGTATGTCATTGCCGAGATCGGTGTGAACCATGAAGGCGATATGGCATTGGCTAAACGCTTGATCCGCGAGGCGGCAGAAGGCGGCGCACATGCGGCCAAGTTCCAGTCGTACAAGGCGGGCAAGATCGCGTCTAAGAATAGCCCAGCGTATTGGGATCAAAGCAAAGAGCCTACCGACAGCCAGTACAAACTATTCCAAAAGTACGACGGCTTTGGCGAGGCAGAATACCGAGAGCTGGCGGCCTACTGTCAGGAGGTTGGCATTGAGTTTATGTCGACGCCATTTGATCTGGAAGCGGTCGACTTTCTCAAACATCTCATGCCAGCATTTAAGATCGCCTCTGCTGACATCACCAATGTTCCGCTGATCCGCAAGTGTGCGGCGGCCGGCAAGCCGCTTATCATGTCGACCGGTGCGGCGACCTTGGCTGAGATCGAGTTTGCCCTGCAAACCGCCCGCAACGCGGGGGCGAAAGAGATCGCTCTGCTGCACTGTGTGCTGAATTATCCTACGCCGGAAGAGAATGCCCAACTGGGCATGATCAAGGTTTTGGCTCGGACCTTCCCAGATGTGGTGATCGGTTACTCTGATCATGTGTGTCCGGATGAGACCATTAGTGCACTGGAGTCCGCGATGTTGCTGGGCGCCGTGGTACTGGAAAAGCATTTTACTCACGATAAGTCACTGCCGGGCAACGACCACTATCACGCCATGAATGCGCAAGATCTGAAGCGCTTTATGACCAAAGCAGAAACCTATCACCGACTGATCGCTTCCGAAGGTAAGGCTCTGGAAAAAGAGGCGGCGGCGCGTCAGCATGCGCGTCGTAGCATTGTCGCTGCGCGTGATCTGAAGCGGGGCGAGATACTGACCGAAGAGATGCTGATCGCCAAGCGACCGGGCCATGGTATTTCGCCGATCCATTGGGACGATATCGTCGGCCAACGACTAACGCAAGACGTTGAAGAGGACGCCTTGCTATGTTGGCAGGACTTCGCGGCGGAGTGAGGCCAGTTTACAGGCGTAAACATGACATGTTTGCGCCTTGTTCATGCTCTAAGTGCGTTTCTGACTGTTGTCCGGTCGGGTAATTTTCAAAAGCATTCCCTGAGGGAGTAATCATCCCTGGGAAATGGTGTTGGCCGTATCTTCGGGTACGCGATGAGACAGTTTCATGCCGAAAAACACTGATGCCACGTTCACACGGATGGACGGGGTGAAGGAATATGCGTTACGTCTGGCGGCATCGGGTTGGATCCCGGGCCGTTGGTTTAATTCCGCCTTGCCCGAGAAAACGGCACTGCGTGCCGCTCAACGGCCGTTAACGCTGGAAGTGGTGAGCCATTGCTGGAAGTATTCTGAGTTTCAGTTATATCAGCTAAGTTCGCTGGTGAATCACGCCCCGACCCAGCTGAAGGTGATCCACACGGTGTTCTACAGTGACGAGGATGCCGATACGGTTCGCTTATTGGATTTCTTCCGTACTCAACAAGTGGCGAATGTGACCTGGAACTTTATTGCTCTGCCAAAAGAGCAGTTGTTCCGTCGGGCCATTGGTCGTAACCAGGCAGCCAAGCAAACCCAAGCGGATTGGATTTGGTTTACCGATTGCGATGTGGTGTTCCATGAGGGGGCCTTGGACACCTTGGCGACCCAACTTGAGGGGTGCCAAGAGTTTTTGGTGTATCCACAACAGATGTTAGCAACGGATCTGTTGCCAAAGGATGATCCGCTGATCGTTCAAGCGAAGGCCAATCCGACCGTGATGGAGTTGGATCTGACCCGCTTCTCGGTGCGGAAATTCAGCCGAGCGACTGGACCGATCCAGATCGCACATGGTGATGCGGCTCGCGCTTGCGGTTATTGCGATTCCTTAGCGGTCTATCAGAAGCCGATGACACGCTGGAGCAAGTGCTACGAAGATCGTGCCTTTCGTTGGTTGCTGGGGACGCAGGGGGTGCCGATCGAGGTACCGAATGTGTTGTTTATCCGCCATGCAGAGAAAGGGCGGTATCAGCAGGGCAGTCAGATCTCGGTGCTGCGTAAAACGATCCGCCGTATGAAGTCGGCGCTGTTTAATCGATAACGCAGAGCGCCATTTAATGAAAACCAGAGTCGAGATGACTCTGGTTTTTTTCGTACTACCGTCGCTTTTTTTGCGCTTTGTAGTGGGATAATTTGGCTTGATACGTGCTCATGTCAGCGACATCTTCCTCAAAGAGCATCTTGGCTCGATCGGCGATTTCATAGATCTCCCCACGCCAATAAAGCTGATCCAGGATCTTTTTCGGTGCAATGACATAGTGCTGTTGCCAAGCGTTAAAGACCGTCTTTTTATTGAAGAAATTGACCCGTTTACCCAAGAACAACTTGGCTAATGGCAACTTCCATCCCGCCAGATCAAATGACCAATGATAGAACAGATCCCGGTGAACGAGATCCATTGCTTCTGGCCGCGATAGGTAGCGTTGGCACAACTCACGCATGTGCATGGCATGGCTGGCGATGTAGAAGTCTGCGATCTGATGAGGAGAGTAGGTCACGGCCCAGGGCAAGATCACTTTGTTTGGGCTGGCAATCAGTGTTTTCTCAACAAATTGTGCCAGTTGATCCCAGTCGCTGTACTGATCGGTGCGCACCTTGATGACAACATCGCAGCCGCGCGCTTGTACGAGCTCTATCCCCTTCAAAAATGAATAGAACTGACGATACTTGTTGTTTGCACCAACGACGGCTTTTTTCGGGCGCAACTGGCGAGTTTCGTCTTTTAATAACAGGACGTTGTCCTGGCCGATCGATTGTTGCACCTGATTGATCAGCGATGTCTCTTCGTCGTCCCATGTGACGCAGATTATCTCGGCAAAGGTGCTTTTAAAGTCATTGAAGGTCTTGGCAATATTGTCTACACAGTTGAAGTTAGCGATATCGGATTCATCCAGCGCATTAAGCTTGATGCTGGATGTTCTGCCGGTACGGCCTTTGGAGCGCAAAGGGCCTTGAATGATGAGTCCAATTTTCATGAGAGTTCCTGAATCACACAGCCATTCAGGCGTATGGATCTTTAGCATGGAGATAGGCGGTGAACTCGGCGGGAACACCGCAGAAGATCACCTCGTCACGATGGATCTTGTGATAACGGATATCTTTGCCTTCCGCGATCAGCTGATTGTAGAGCGGCGCGATATAGAGCTCTTGTTTTTGCCATTGTGATATCGGTTTGGCGGCTTCCACGGCGAAGGCCTGAAGGAAGTCTTTGGCGTGAGCAAAGTGATAGAGGCCGGTGCTGCACAGATTAGATATGGGGTTTTTCTCTGCCGTCTCGATCACGCGATCGCTCGCATGATCCAGCGGCTTGGCATAGGACCAGTTGTCGCCTTCGCCCTCGAAGACTTCGAGATAGCCATCGCTGCACTCGGTAAGTTCTGGCAGGGCAAAACCAGGCCGGAAGGTATCAATATTAAAGATGGTTAAGGGCATTTGGGGATCGATCTCGGTGAGACCGAGCGCGACTGTTTCTGCCTGTCCTCGGGTCGCTTTATCCAGGGTGACGATCTGAAAGTCGGTGATGCCAAGCGCGTGACAGCGCCGTGCAACAAAGGCGGGCGTGTCGTGATCTGAGCGCACAATAAAAAGGAAAGACAGGTGGGTAAAATAGCGCTGAAAGCTGAGCAGGGCATGGTCAAACAATGGGCGACCATGGGCTTCCAGCATATATTTAGGCTGGGTGTATCCCGCTTTGAAAAAACGGGAGCTGAGTCCAGCCATCGGAATAACAATCATTTTTCAAGCGCTTCCATTAAGTCGTATAAGCGGTATGCGTTGCCGATAAAGCCCAGTTGACGGTCGGGTCTATCACTGTGTAGCGGCAGCATGGATAAGAAGAGCTGGATCTGCATGGCATAGAGTGCTCGGGGTGTGACACCGAATTGTTCGGAAACCATCTGACAGAACGACGCCATCACCTGCTCACGCACGCTGTTTTCGGTGATTGAAAACAGCAGCTCTTGTTGGTGCTGACTGGCGTTGAAGTAGCCGGCAATGATCACATCGTATAAGCCGATGATGGAGTGGGCCAGCTTGGCTAAGTCATAGAGGCTATTGCCGTGAATGCTTAGGTTGTTGTCGAGATCGAGACCGCGGGGATCGATCACCTTGATCGAACCGGTACGAAAATCGTACAAGATGTTACTAAAGCACAGATCACCATGCAGGACGTTATAGGCACGGTTATCCGCCGGCAGAGCAGACTCACTGGCCTGTGCCAGTTCATAAATGCTCAAGTGTTGTTGGCCGTTGACCCGCAGTGGCACTGCCAGATCGATGGTGGCACTGCGGCCATATTCCGCCAGTCTCTGGGCAGTTTTTTGGCCAAATAGCTGGCCCAGTGTCGGACCACTCTCAACCGGGAATTGTTGCGCGTGGTGGATAAATCGGCAACAAGCACGCAGGACGCGATCCCAAAATTTAGCGGGCAGCAAACTAAAGACATACAGCTCATTGAGTGCGGTTAAGTGCAGATATTCGATGCTGTAGGTAAAACGTTCATCGTGCTCGACGGCCTCTAATAATTGCGGTGTGTAGAGCCGCATGGGACCGGGCAGCGTCTGGTACCAGTGGGCTTCAGCGGCCAGCTTTTGCTTTTTAAGGCTGGATTTGGTCACCACCTGATCGCGGATCTGCATGTCATTGAAGGCACGCTGGGTGGTCATCTGGCTTTTGGACTGGTAGTAGGTATGACCGTGGCCAAAGTCATACCAGTCGTCGCAGGACTCCGGTATCAGAGGCAGTTCGGCGTGGTATCCGTTGATGCCTTGAATGAAGTCCCAGTTGGCCGAAACGATATGACGTACCAAGGATTTCGGCTCGGAGAAGCTGAAATAGCCATTGATGATCCAGTCGCTGGCGCAGCCGTTGTCGCTCTCGGACGGGCGCAATAGCCCGGTGCTGGGGTCGTAGCAGGTCCAGTTGTAGTTCTCTTCGACAGGGCTGATCCCGATCTTGTCACTGCCAGACGGCAGTTGTTCGAATAGGGTGTCGCCATGCAATAGAGTGAGTGTCTCTTTTGCATCAAATTCAAGTAGATTGAGCGCGTAGACGACCGACTCGCCCAACGACAGGTGTTCAGGAAGAAACAACAGCTCGATGCCGCGTTTTTGCAGGAAGGCTTGGTCGTAAGGGCCGGGTTGGAACTGCTGTGGCAGCGTCAGGACGATCCGCTCGCCTGCCGGGATCCGCTCGATCTGATGGTGAAACAGGCGACGGTTCCCTACCGGTAAAAAACTTGGGGGTAAGTGGCCAAACTCGGATTGCAGCTCCGAGGGGATGTAGGCTGCGGAGGTGATCAGATACATTCGGCTTCGTTCTTTAGCAGTTGCTCGATCTCGCTCGGGCTTAGGCGAGCAAACTCACTTGGACGAATGGCTTTATCATCTATATAAAAGCCTTCATGGCCACACCAAGGTTTGCCCACTAGGATCTCGTCGTAAGGGATCTGATGCTTATCCAGCCAGGCGGTAATGATCGGCAAGGTGTGGATGTTGATCTTGCCAACATTGCCTTCATAGGTGCGCATGTTGCGTGCAGTGGCAATGACGATCTCGAACCCATTGTCATGGTATTTCCTCAGCGCCTCGATGACATCCAGTCGCGGTAGGACATTGGCGTAATCTGAGGTATTGGCTTGGGTGAGAGTGCCGTCAAGATCGACGATCAGCCTTTTCATATGCGAGCAACCTTTGTGTTGGCGGTGTTGAGTCGGGAGTTGAACTATCTCTTGGATTTTAATTCATTTCAGCCCAGGCGAAACACCTTAAAGCGTCTATTGTGTGGGCGAACTGTCGATGTTTGGCAGATCATTGCGCCAAATGTAATCGTGAGTAAGACCCACGAGGGTGATTTGCAACACTCTCGCTATCGTTGCCCAGCATAATGGGGCGCCTTGCTATCGATAGAATTCCCGATACCAGTCGGCGAATTGCTGCAACCCTTGCGCCAGCGAGGTGTCCGGGCTGAAGCCGACGGCTTGCTGCAGGTTGTCGGTGTCGGCGTAGGTGGTGTAAACGTCGCCGGGCTGCATTGGCATCAGATTGAGTTTGGCTTTGGTACCCAGTGCCTGCTCCAGGGTCTGGATAAAGGTCAGTAGCTCAACCGGCTGGTGATTGCCGATATTGAACAGGGCGTAGGGTGCTTTGGACTGGTCTGGGCGATCACAGCGACGTTCAGGATCCGCCGTTGGCACGTTATCCATCACCCGCACCACGCCTTCGACGATGTCATCGATGTAGGTGAAGTCACGGCTGAGTTTGCCGTGGTTGTACACATCGATGGGCTCGCCGGCGAGGATCTTCTTGGTGAATTTAAACACCGCCATGTCGGGACGGCCCCAAGGGCCATAGACGGTGAAGAAGCGCAAACCGGTCACGGGCATGCCGTACAGGTGGCTGTAGGTGTGGGCCATCAGTTCATTGGACTTCTTGGTGGCCGCGTACAGGCTGATGGGATGATCGACCGCATCGGCTTCACTGAACGGGGTCTTCTCGTTCATGCCGTAGACCGAGGAGGAGCTGGCATACACCAGGTGCGGCACCTTGCTGTGGCGACAGCCCTCGAGGATGGTCATCATGCCGGCCAGGTTGCTATCGAGGTAGGCCATGGGGTTGTCGATCGAATAGCGCACCCCGGCTTGGGCGGCCAGGTGGACGACGCGGTCGAACTGGTGCTCGGTAAACAGCTGCGCCATGCCAGTGCGATCCGCTAGATCTTGCTCAACAAACTGGAACTGATCGCGCTGGGTCAGCTGCGCCAGGCGGGCCTGCTTAAGATTGACGTCGTAGTAGTCATTGAGGTTATCCAGGCCCACGACCTGATGCCCTTCGTCGAGAAGGCGTTGGCTGACGTAAAAGCCGATAAAGCCGGCGGCGCCGGTCACCAAAATGTTCATCATTGCTCCTGCTGAATGCTCATACCACGGCCGATCCCGTAGTAGCTAAAGCCTTTTTGGGCTAAGCGGGCTGGATCGTACAGGTTTCGGCCATCAACGATAACCGGGTGGTGCAATTCTTGTCGGATCAGATCAAAGTCCGGTGCGCGGAAGGCTTGCCATTCGGTGCAGATCACCAGCGCATCGGCGCCGCGCAAGGCGGCTTCTTTGGTGCCCATCAACGCCAGATCGTCGCGCTGGCCGAAGATCCGCTGAGTCTCTTCCATCGCCTCGGGATCGTACGCCTGCACCTTGGCGCCGGCTTGCCACAGGGCCTGCATCAGCACGCGACTGGGCGCTTCGCGCATGTCATCGGTGTTGGGTTTGAAGGCTAAGCCCCACAGGCAGATGGTTTTACCGGCCAGATCGCCGTCGAAGTGGTGCATCAAGTTACGGAACAGCACGGATTTTTGCTGTTCATTGACCTGCTCGACGGCTTTGAGGATGGTGGCGCTGTGCTCGATGTGATCGGCGGCTTGGATCAGCGCCTGCACGTCTTTGGGAAAGCAGGAGCCGCCATAGCCACAGCCGGGGTAGATAAAGTGGTAACCGATGCGGGGATCGGAGCCGATCCCGCGGCGCACCGATTCGATGTCGGCCCCCAGTTTCTCGGCCAGGTTGGCCATCTCATTCATAAAGGAGATCTTGGTGGCCAGCATGCAGTTGGCGGCGTATTTGGTCAGCTCGGCGCTGCGTACGTCCATCACCACGGTGCGATCCTGTTGCCGGTTGAAGGGCTCATACAGCTCGCGCATGGTGGCGATGGCGTCGGGGTTGTCGCTGCCGATGACGATGCGGTCGGGGCGCATACAGTCGCTGATGGCGGCGCCCTCTTTGAGAAATTCCGGGTTGGAGACCACCTGAAAGTCGAGCTCACTGTCGCGCTGCTGCAGCACCTTGCCGATCTGAGCCCTGACCTTATCGGCGGTCCCGACCGGCACCGTGGACTTATTGACCACCACTTTTGCCGCGTTCATGTGTTGGGCGATGGTGCTGGCCACCGCAAGCACGTATTTGAGATCGGCACTGCCGTCTTCATCCGGCGGCGTGCCCACGGCGATGAATATCACCTGGCCATGCTCGACGCCCTGCTGGGCATCGGTGCTGAAGTGCAACCGTCCTGCGGCATGATTTTGGGTGACCATCGGCTCCAGGCCTGGCTCGTAGATGGGGATCTGGCCCCGCTCCAGCGCCGCGATCTTGTCGCGGTCGACGTCGATGCAGCAGACCTCGTGGCCAAATTCTGCCATCACCGCGGCCTGCACCAAACCAACATAGCCAATACCAAAAACCGACACTTTCATGGTGGATCCCCTATTAAATACGGCCCTCAGAGGGCAAAACTTGGCGCAACAAGGGATGGGCTCAATGTTTGCACGTGCGAGCGGTGCTGCATGGCCCAACCGTCGTATTTTAGGATAGGTGGGATCTGCGTAGGTGGATGAAAAAGGGAGCGTTGACTGCGAATTTGGTGGCGCTGTCGGGGGTGGCATTGTCTTTATGACGGACTTTTTCTTAGAATGGCCGGCTCATTCCTGGGATCCTGAACATCATGAAAACCCTCAATCTGCCTCCTCATACGGTTTTGCTTGCCAGCGAGATCCCCTCCAGTGACTTTTCGGTCGGCACCTTTGAGCCGGATTGGTTGCGGCAGCAAGGGTGGCTAACGGGCAGCTCTGACAGCTCGGGGCGCAATCCGGCGTGGTTCTTTCAGCATCAGAATGGCGAGTGCGTGTTGCGTCACTATTGGCGTGGCGGGTTGCCGGGCAAGGTGCTGCGCGACACCTACTTGTACACGGGACTGGAGCGCAGTCGGCCTTATCGAGAATTTGCCCTGATGGAGTGGATGTGGCAGCAGGGATTGCCGGTGGCGCAGCCGGTGGCGGCGCGGCTGACCCGAACCTTGTTGCGTTATCGGGCCGATCTGATCACGCTGAAACTGCCGGACAGTCAGGATCTGGTGGGGGCGCTGCAACGATCGCCGTTGGGCAAGCGTGAATGGCGTAAGGTGGGGGCGATGATCGCCCGCTTTCATGATGCCGGGATCTACCACGCCGATCTGAATGCACGCAATATCCTGCAAAGCCAGGAGAGCTACTTCTTGATCGACTTTGATCGGGGGGAGCGGCGTCAACCGCATAAAGGCTGGATGAAGGCCAACCTGGAGCGGCTTAAACGCTCCTTGCATAAGGAGCTTGGTCGCGTCGAGGGGTTGCACTGGGTGCCGGAGCGGGACTGGCCTGCGTTGATCGAAGGGTATATGGCCTAACAGAGCCGCCGAGCGCTAGCCTGGAGCCGAGCTCCTAGCCAACGGTTGGGTAAGCTCTGAGCTCCGAGTCCCTATGTCTCCGAGTACTGGGCCCCTAGTCGTTGCTTGTCAATAACGCCTCTGCGACGGTCAGTTGGCGTTGAGTGGCGCCGCGGTTGATCTCGACCACGCGCTGACCCTTTTTTCCCATCGCTTGGGCTTGGCTACGCAGTGACAGCAGGTGCTCGAGTTGCTCGGCCAGGTCGTCGCTGTTGCTGACCACGCTCATGCCACCGGCTTGCACCAGTGCGGCGCCGATCTCGGCGAAATTGAAGTGATG
This sequence comes from Ferrimonas pelagia, assembly GCF_039543565.1. NCBI lineage: Bacteria > Pseudomonadati > Pseudomonadota > Gammaproteobacteria > Alteromonadales > Ferrimonadaceae > Ferrimonas > Ferrimonas pelagia. The sequence continues at coordinate 38,471 of NZ_BAABJZ010000093.1, forward strand.
TGGCCCCATCAGCACCGGCTTGGCCAGGGCGGCGGGCTCCAATGGATTGTGACCGCCGCGCTCGATCAGGCTACCGCCGACAAAACAAGCATCGCTCATCCCGTACAGCGCCATCAGCTCGCCCATGGTATCGCCGATCAGCACTTGGATCTCGTCGCCGACGGTGTCGGACTGGCTGCGTCGCGCCGTTTGGAAGCCCGCCTGTTTGCTTAATTGAATGGCGGCCTCAAATTGCTCCGGATGGCGTGGCACCAACAGCAGGAGCAGATCCGGATGCATCTGTTGCAGTTGGCGATGGGCCGCTAAGGCCTGCTCAAACTCGCCCGGGTGGGTCGAGCCGGCGCACCACACCGCGCGCTCACCGAGCCACTGCCGGCGTTGGCTGGCGATATCCGAGGTTTGCGCAAGATCGACATCAAACTTGAGGCTGCCACACACGGTCAGCTTGGCGGGGTCTAGCCCCAAGGAGACCAGTCGTTCGCCATCCACTTCGTTTTGCATCGCCACGGCGCTCAGTTGGGTCAGCATCGGCTGGATCAGCTTGGGAAAGCGGGCATAACCTTGAGCCGAGCGGGAGGACAAACGCGCATTGGTCAGCATGACCGGCGTCTCGTTTTGGTGGCAGGCGTGGATCAGGTTCGGCCAGAGTTCGGTTTCAACGAGGATCACCAGCTGAGGTCGCAGGGCTTTGACAAAGCGCTGGCAGATCACCGGCAGATCCAATGGCAGATAGCAGTGCTGTACGCTGTCTCCCAGGTGTTGCTTCACTTGGGCGGAGCCGCTGGGGGTGGTCGATGTGACGGTAATGGACTGGTGTGGAAAGCGCGCTTGGAGTGCCCTGATCAAGGGCAAAGCGGCGAGGGTTTCCCCCATGGAGGCGCAATGGATCACGATCCCACCCTGCTGGGCAGGGAAGTGTCGTCCGAGCCGCTCACCCAGGCGTTGACGGTAGGCCGGATCCTTGCGGCTACGCCACAACAGGTAGAGCAGGATAACCGGCAGCAAAAGGGTGACTAACAGGCTGTAGATAAAGCGGTTCATTAGGCTGGTTCCACGAGGTTTGGGCAGATAATAGGGAAGCGGGTGCAGGCTTTCAAATAAATGCTGGGGAGTGCTACCCTAACCGCACATTCGTGCTAATTAACTTGTGCCCAGCATAGGGCTGTGGTGGTCATAACAATGAAGACAAAAGATCGGATCATCGAAGCCAGTTGCGCTTTATTTAATTCACAGGGAGAGCGGGCGGTCACCACTAATCATATCGCCGCATATTTGGGGATAAGTCCAGGCAACCTGTACTACCACTTCCGCAATAAAGAGCAGATCATCCGTGCCATCTTCAGCTGGTACGAAGCCTATTTGGAAGAGGGCTTTGCGCCGGTTGATACCGACGATGCGCGCAGTTTGATGGAGCGCTACCTGGAAAAGCTGTTTAAAGGGATGTGGCAGTTTCGCTTTCTGTACGCCAGCCTAGCGGACATTCTGGCGCGGGATAAGGAGCTGCATAAACGTTATCTGGAGGCGCATGAGCGCAACCTGCAGCAGGCGTTAGAGACCACGCGGCACCTTAAGCGGCTGGGGATCCTCACTGTGGAAGATCAATACGAAAAGGCCTTTACCGAAGGCATGAAGATGATCGTAACCCACTGGATCAGTAATCTGTACATCAAGAACCTGGATGGCGAGATCACCGAGTCAATGGTGTACCAGGGCGTGTTGATGTTGTTGGAGCTGTTCAGCGGTTACATAGCGGAGCCGGCAAAGCCGATGTTCGAGGAGATCATGGCACACTATCGTGCCCTCGCACAGGGACAAGACAGTGTCAAATCATGAGTAGGCCCTGATTTATAGAGGGAATGGTGGGTTTCTGATGGATGAGCTGCAACTTCGTCGCCGGTCGGCTAGTATGACCGCCATTGTGACTTAATTGCCCTCGGTTTCTCAGGAGAACCCATGTCCACTTCTGCGTTTTATCAACAGATCCGCGACCAGATCGAACAGGTTAAAGCGGACGGCCTGTACAAGAGCGAGCGGGTGATCACCACCGCCCAGCAACCGGCCATCGCCGTTGCCAGCGGCGATCAGGTCATCAACTTCTGCGCCAACAACTACTTGGGCCTGGCCAATCATCCGGAGCTGATCGGCGCTGCGAAGGCAGGACTGGACGATCACGGCTTCGGCATGGCCTCGGTGCGCTTTATTTGTGGCACTCAGGACATCCACAAAGTGTTGGAGCAGAAGCTGTCTGACTTCCTGGGGATGGAAGACACCATTCTTTACTCCTCCTGCTTCGACGCCAACGCTGGCCTGTTCGAGACCCTGCTCAGCGCCGAAGACGCCATCATCTCCGATGCGCTCAACCACGCCTCCATCATCGACGGTGTGCGCCTGTGTAAAGCCAAACGCTTCCGCTACGCCAACAACGACATGGTGGAGCTGGAAAACTGCCTGAAGGCAGCGCAAGAGGCCGGTGCCCGCAATATCCTGATCGCCACCGACGGCGTGTTCTCCATGGATGGCGTGATCGCCAATCTGGAAGCCGTGTGCGACTTGGCCGATAAGTATGGCGCTCTGGTGATGGTGGATGACTCCCACGCGGTGGGCTTCGTTGGCGAAGACGGTCGCGGTACCCACGAGCACTGCAAGGTGATGGATCGCGTCGATATCATCACCGGTACCCTGGGCAAAGCCCTGGGCGGTGCTTCCGGTGGCTTCACTTCCGGTAAGAAAGAGGTGATCGACTGGTTGCGTCAGCGCTCCCGTCCTTACCTGTTCTCCAACTCGCTGGCGCCCGCCATTGTGTCCGCCTCCATCCGGGTGATCGACATGATGGCCGATGGCGCGGACTTGCGTGCCAAGCTGTGGGACAACGCCGAGCGTTTCCGCCGTGAAATGAGCGCCGCAGGCTTTACCCTAGCCGGTGCCGATCACGCCATCATCCCGGTGATGATCGGCGATGCTGCGTTGGCCGCCGAGTTTGCCGATCGCCTGCTGGCCGAAGGCATTTACGTGGTGGGCTTCTCCTTCCCTGTGGTACCCAAGGGCCAGGCGCGCATTCGTACCCAGATGTCCGCAGCGCACACACCCGAGCAGATGGATAAGGCGATCGAAGCCTTTATCCGTATCGGCAAAGACATGAAGATCATCTAAGGAGCGGTCATGAAAGCACTCTCTAAGCTGCATCCGGAGAAAGGGATCTGGATGGTGGATGTGCCGAAGCCTGAGATCGGCCACAACGACATCCTGATCAAGATCCGTAAGACCGCGATCTGCGGCACCGACATGCACATCTACAACTGGGACGAGTGGTCGCAAAAGACCATTCCGGTGCCCATGGTCGTGGGCCACGAATACGTCGGTGAAGTGGTGGCGATCGGTCAGGAAGTCAAAGGCTTTGCCATTGGCGATCGCGTCTCCGGTGAAGGTCACCTGGTGTGCGGCCACTGCCGTAACTGCCGCGGCGGCCGTACCCATCTGTGCCGCAACACCGTCGGCATTGGCGTCAACCGTCCCGGTTCGTTTGCCGAATATCTGGTGTTGCCGGCGTTCAACGCCTTTAAGATCCCCGATGACATCAGCGATGAGCTGGCCTCGGTGTTCGATCCGCTGGGCAACGCGGTGCACACTGCCCTCAGCTTCGACTTGGTCGGTGAAGATGTGTTGATCACCGGTGCCGGTCCGATTGGGATCATGGCCGCCGCCGTGGCCAAACACGTGGGCGCCCGCCATGTGGTGATCACCGACGTCAATGAATACCGGCTGGAGCTGGCGGCCAAGATGGGTGCGACCCGCACCGTCAACGTCGCCAACGAAAAGCTGACCGACGTGATGGCGGAGCTGGGCATGACCGAAGGCTTCGATGTCGGCCTGGAGATGTCGGGCGTACCGTCGGCCTTCAGCGACATGCTCACTGCGATGAACCACGGCGGTAAGATCGCCCTGCTGGGCATTCCGCCGGGGGACATGGGCATCGACTGGGATCAGGTCATTTTTAAAGGCTTGGTGATCAAAGGCATTTACGGCCGTGAGATGTTCGAGACCTGGTACAAGATGGCGTCCCTGCTGCAGTCCGGCTTGGATATCAGCCCGATCATCACCCACCAGTTCCCCATCGACGAGTTCCAACAGGGCTTCGAAGTGATGGGATCCGGCCAATCCGGCAAGGTGATCCTTAACTGGGATTGATTGACTGGTTGCTGATTACCGCCCTCCTCGGTTTTGCCGATGGAGGGCGTTGTTGTATCTGGGGCTGTTGTCTTTTGTCGACGGCTGGCACTGTATTGAGACAGAAACAAAAAACGGCCTCATGATAAGGCCGTTTCGCGTTTGGGTGGTTTACCGGGCGGGGCTTAGAGCTTAATGGTCTGCACCTTGCCGGTGTATGTCACGCTGCGATGGACTTTGCTGGCCTCTTCGATGCCAATGCCGGTGGTTTTATCCACCAGCACCAGGTTGAAGGTGCGCTGCTTGATCAGGCCGTCGAACGTGCCTTGACGCTCACCCAGGGTGAGGGTGCGCTTGCTGTCGTCCCACTGCAGATCGACGGTGGCAAAGGCGCCCTGTTGGTAGCCTAGGCCTTCGCCTTCATCCTCGTACAGCTGGAAGCTGCCATCGGCGCCTAGGTAGATCCGCAGCTCCCAGGCCGCATCCGGTTGATCGCCGGTGTGCTGCAGCTTGGGTCCCATCGGCAGGATGCTGCCGGCGCGGACAAACAGTGGCAGTTTGGCGATCGGCGCGTCGGCGCTGAGGGTCTGGCCGCCGTCATGGCGCTCACCGGTCCAGAAGTCCTGCCACTGGCTGCCTTCGGGCAGGTAGACGTCACGGGTCTTGGCCGCGTCTTTGACCGGCTCGGAGCCCGGCAGATAGTACATCGGCTCGATCACCGGGTTGACCATCAGAGCGGGGCCGTACAGGTACTGATCCTTCACGTCGTGGGTCTGACTGTCCTCGCGGAAATCAAACGCCAGCAGACGGCTGAAGGTGGCGTCCTGATGGTACACCTGGCCCGCCAGCGAGTAGGTGTACGGCAGCAAACGGTAGCGCAGATCCAGCATGTCCGTCAGGGCATCGTAGAATGGCGTGCCCGGCTCGCCGAAGCGCCAAACCTCACGCGGGGTGTCCGCGCCGTGGCTGCGCATGACCGGCAGGAATGCGGCCCATTGGAACATCCGGGTGTAGAGCTCGCGGTAGCCAAGATCGTCCACGCCTTCCGGGAACTTGGCATTCTCGTTGAACCAGGCGGTATCGGGTTTTACAAAATAGGCGCCGACATCCATGGTCCAGTAGGGCGAGCCGGTGACCGTAAAGTTCAGCCCCGAGGGGATCTGATCGGCGTACAGCTGCCAGTCGGCCGAGGTGTCGCCATTCCAGGTAATGGTGCCGTAGCGTTGCTGGCCCGGGTAGCCGGAGCGGGTCAGGTTGAGCATGCGGGTGCCTTTATCGCTGGCGAGGTGGTTGTCGTACATCCCTTGCGAGTGATGCAGCGAGTAGGTGTTGGCCCGCAGTTGACCCATGCCGCGATCCAGCGCCCGCAGGTTGCCTTTAAAGCGCTGCTCCGGCCCCTTGTCCTCATAGCGCCATTTCCAGTCCCAGTTGTTGGGCTCGGTGGAGTCACACCACCAGGCGTCGATCCCGTGTTTGCCAAGGCCATTGCTCAGGTATTGCCAGTAGAGATCCTGGGCTTCCGGGTTGTAGGCGTCGTAGGCGCCGCCGGTGAGTACCATGCCGCGCTGTTTAAAATCATCGGCTTGAGGGGAGCGGTTGGAGTTGGGCCAGATGGAGATCATAAGCCGGGCGTCCATGTCGTGGATATCCGCGACCATCTTGCTCGGATCCGGGAAGCGCTCCTGGTCAAAGCTAAAGGCACCCCATTGGCCATCTATCCAGTAGCGCCAGTCCTGGACGATCAGATCCAGCGGGATCTGACGTTCCCGGTATTCTTGGACGATGCCGACGAGCTCATCTTGGGTTTTGTAGCGCTGTTTCGATTGCACATAGCCAAAGCCGTAGCGCGGCAGCATCACCGCCTTACCGGTCAGGGTGCGGAGATCTTGAATGATGTCGTCAAACTCCGGGCCCTGAATAAAGTAGTAATCCAACTGGTTGGCCGCTTCGATCTGGACGAAGCTGCCCTCGGCGTCATCATGGAAGCGCATGCCCGAGCCGGCGTCAAACAGCAGGCCATAACCCTGGGTGGAGAGCAGCACCGGCATCATTACCTTGAGGTTGTGTTGATACAGGTACTGCATGGTGCCGCGCAGGTTCAGCACCCCCTCTTCGTGGGAGCCCAGGCCATACAGGGCCTCGCCCTCTTGCCACTGGAACTGCTGGCGCACCTGTAAAGCTTGGCCGACGGTCTGACTGCCTTTGATCTCGCTGATCTCCCGATCGCCATCAATGGTGCGTTCGACCCGGGACTTGCCGGTGATCGACTCGGTCAGTGGGATCGAGCGGATCCGGCGCGGATCCTGTTGGTTCTCCTGTAGTATTGGGCTGCCTTGGCCATCGAGGTAGGTTAAGGCGCCGGTGCGGCGATCGATCTGCACGGTCAGATCCGCCAGGCTCAGTGAAACCTGCGTTTTGGCTTGCTTGAGCGCTACTGGCAGTGCTGGCTCCTCCCGTGGCAGCATTACACCGGTGCCGTTATCCAGCCCTTCGCGCTCGGCGGCAAAGCGTACCCGCACCACACCCTCTTTGACGAAATGGACCCGCAGGAAGCCTTGCTCGGCTTGCAGGGTAACGCCATTGGCTTCCTTGAATACTTGGCTGATCGCACCGATCTGCTGCACCGGCGGCTCGGAGTAGGGGGTGAGGGCGGGCTCAGCCAGCGCGGTGGCGCTGCTTAGGGTGACGGCGACGGCCAGCGCCAATCGCAATGGACTCAATTGCTTTATCAACTTCGGTAACCTCTTGCTGTTGTTATCCGGCCAACTTAGCGTCTTTTGTTAGCGGTAACTGTGCGGATGCTTGTGAATGGCGATCATGGGGGCGGTGCGAGCAGAGAGTGTGAAGCTGGAAGCGGTGATCTCTGCGGCGAGTCAGAGTCGCGGTTGCGGGTGATTTAGCGGAAGGTATGGTCATCGGGGCAAGAGAACGGTGTCTGTTCCCTTCAACGTGCTAGCATTGGATCCGGACCGGGTAAGCGACTTGGCGCAGCACATCGAGTGTCGCAAGGGGTAGGAGAGTGTGACGCCGTTGATGTCACAGTCGAGATTATAGGGCGTTAAATGAACGGCTCGGTTGGGGGGGCTCAGGGTGCTGTCATTGACTTGGAGGGATCCAAGCGCTGCCGCAATCGATCTGTCGCTATTGTGTCTGAGCGATGGGCTTGGGGAGTCTTTTGGATGGATACAAGACACTGGCTGTAATGTTTGCGTTTACTCCCTGAAGATCGCCGAAATCTGTACTTCGGTTGTATGACTCATATTTGCTTAATCATGCCAAACACAGCCTGAACCTTGCGTTCCATGAGGGTCCCGAATGAAGGGGCGTCTATCTATCTGTTGCGCGTGGCATCCGTCGTGTTGTTCGCCGCTTTGTCACGCATTTCTCTTTTATGCTAAATCGAACAAGAGCAAGTGTTTGTGCTAAATCTTGACCTTTGGATGTGATTTTATGCCGCAAGGGATACGTTTATTAACCGGTGTTGTGGATGTTCGTGTCATATCTGGCTTATTGATTATTTGAATTTTGATTATTTAAAAGGTTAAGTTGAGGGCGTTTTATTAGGGGGCGCACTTGTGGCTGTGAAAGTGCAAATTGCGATCTTTGATATTTTGCCTGGCGGACATTAAATGGCATGGGCACATTTTTCTCCTTACTGGCCTTTGGCGGGATTTATTGCTGTGAATTAATGCTTTAAAGGCTTTTTATTTTTCTTGTTTATGCATTTTTTATTTTTATTTAATTAATGCTTCAGCGATGCATTGTGTGAGCAAGGTCATCCCATATAGCGCTAGCTTTACCTAGCATTGAGTTGAGGTTGTCGAAGTCTTAATGAATTGAGTTTATGTGGATGGAGTTTGCTTTGGATGGGCGAGCGGCATAAACAACATTCACTGAAACACTTAATGAAAAGCTAATTGATATAAATGTTAGGGGTGAATATGAAAAATATAGGATGGGTGTTGGGATTACTATTGGTCTCCCAAGGCGCGATGGCGGCGCATATACAGATGCCTCGAGGGCTTGAAATGAAGTCGATTTCGGGTGAGACCATGTCCAATCGGGCCGGCGAGGCACAGTTGGAAAATGAGCAGGTCGTTCTGCTGCGCTACCGGACGCAATTGATGGAAAACGATGGCGACAGCTTTTTTTCTTCGCCGGGTTGGATCGTGCCGATCTCTGTGACAGAAGGCAAAAACTACGAGTTGATACTGAATGAGCCCAACCATGCCAACGAATGGTATGGCTTTGTTCGCGATCCTAAATGCTATTTACTGGCTGAGGATGGCGAACGGATCGATCTCGAGTTGCGAACCACCGAGCAATGGATGGCCCGATTACTCCTCAAGTGAGCCGAATTCTCTTGTGCAGTGATGTTTAGCTCGCTGCACAAGATTGGACCTTGTCTTCTGTAACAATGTTTCCTGAAATTGAATAGCTCGCTGCACCTCTCCGCATACACCCTTCGCGACGCCCTTTTTGTCTCTCCTTCAGCCAGCGAGTACACTGATCGCATCGTTCAATAGGAATGTTTGCATGACCCAATATCAGTGTTTGCCTTTGGCCCAATTTAGTGAACTTCAGCAGCGCAATGATCTGCAGATCGTCGACATTCGTGACGCCAATGCGTATGCCGCCGGGCATATTCCTGGTGCCGTGCATCTGCACAACGGCAACCTGGCTGAGTTCATTCTGAACGCGGAGTTTGACGACCCACTGGTGGTGTGTTGTTACCATGGGATCTCCTCTCAGGGCGCGGCGGGCTATCTGGTCGAACAGGGTTTCGAGCAGGTCTATAGCCTGGATGGCGGCTATGAAGGCTGGGCCAAGGCTCAGGGCGTGTCCTTTGAGGGGAAACCCGCATGATGGAGATCGGTGTGCTTGGTGATCCCCGTGCCGCTCAGGCACTGGTGGATTACATGGCGACGCAAGGGATCAGGGCCCAATTGCAGCCTGTCGAGGATGGGACCGCCATTGTGGTGGAGTCACCTCAGTACCACCGGGGGCGCGAGGAGTATGAGCGCTTCTTGGCTGAGCCCTATCACCGTCGTTATATGGCCGCTTCATGGGAATCCGGGGCCGTGCCTCAGCGTGGCGAGGGGGCTCGGTTTGATTACGGCGCGCCCGGGTTGCAGTTCGTGCAGTCGTTGATCACCCAGTCTGGGCCGCTGACCCTGTTGTTGTTGTTGCTGTGTAGTGGGATCTGGCTGTTTTGGAATATCGGTTTTGCCGAATCCATCTTCGGTGTGATGCATTTCTTTCCAAGCTGGGAGCAGATGAGTCTGAGTGAAGGCTGGCGTTTGTTCACCCCAAGCTTGATCCACTTCTCTGCGATGCACGTGATCTTCAATCTGCTGTGGTGGTGGTATCTGGGAGGGCGGATCGAGCGCGAGCGCGGAGCCGGAACCTTGCTGGTGTTGCTGCTGGTCGCGGGCACTTTGCCGAACTTGGCCCAGTTTGCCCTGATCGGCCCGAACTTTGGTGGCCTGTCCGGCGTGGTGTATGCGTTGGTGGGGTATTGCTGGATAACGGGGCGTTTCGATCCTCAGTCGCCGCTGGCCTTGCCGCCCGCTTATGTCGGGTTCCTATTGCTCTGGCTGGCTATGGGCTTTATGGGCTTTATGAACATGGCGAATTACGCGCACCTGGGCGGGCTGTTGGTGGGGATGGGCCAGGCGTTGCTGGACAGCCGGACACGGCGCTAAGATGACCGGCGCCAGCTCAGTGTCTGGCGCCGATCACTTCAACGTTAATCATATAAAAACTTGGCGAACAACAGGTTGGCCAACAGTGGCTGGCCGGTTTCCTGAGCCAGTAGCTGGTTAATGGCCTCAAAGATCTCGCGGCGAACGGTTTCCCTGCCTGCTAGGGATTTGATCTGCTCTTCCGATTGCTGGCCGAGGATCTCGACCACGGTGGCGCGGATCAGCGGTGCATGGTGCTCGACCAATTCTAGGGTATCGGCGTCTTTGAGCATCAGCTCAACCTGTACCCGGACGTAGCCCAGTCGGCGGCCATGGGTCAGATAGTTGGTGACGATCTCTGGCTCTAGGCCGTAATAGCCGTAATTGTTATGTGCCACCTGGCTGGCGTCCAGCAAGGGAAGATCCTCAGCCCAGCTGTTTGCGCTGAACCACAGGGAAGTAAACAGAAAGGCGAACAGTTTCACAGGCTTGCGATCCAACATCGGTTTGGCAGAAATGTACCTGTAGGTGGCTGGCTTTGGCAAGCCTGATGGGTTTGCTACTATGGGCCGGTTAATGGAACAAGGACCCTTTATGCACGCGCTGGATGCCCCACTGGCCCGCCAACCTGAGCCGATCTTGGCTCATTGGTTGCGGGACCCCAATTCCCTCACTTTGCGATTGAAGACCCAGTGTCGACGGTTCGAGGTTGTGCTTCTGCAGGAGTGGCATGGCATTGCTCGTTGCGATAGCCGACAGTGGCAGCTCGGCGAGCCGCTGTGGCAGCGTGAGGTGTTGCTGAGGCTCGATGGGGTGGCCTGGGTGTACGCGCTAACGGAGGTGCCTCAGAGTACCTTGCGCGACAGCGATATTGATTTTCAGAATCTGGGGCGGCAGCCATTGGGTGAGGCACTTTTTACCGCACCGAGTATGCGCCAGGGCCCTTTGCAGATTGAGCACTATGGACCGGAGAGCCGGGCCGTTCAGATAGCCGCATCGATTGGCCAGACTGTTTCTGATGGGTTGTGGGGGCGCAGTCGCCACTTTGAGTTGTCGGGGCGGCCTTTGCGGGTGAATGAGATATTTCTGCCTGCCGCAGAGCGGGCATTAACCCTTAGGAGAGGCGGTTAGGGGCGCGTGCCGGTGTCCATTGATGATTGGCAGGGAAGCACTTTTGCTCCACAATAAGAGCGATGACATCTATCGGAAAGGCAACCATGCGACTGTTCAGTACCTTCATGCTGATCTTCGCCCTGATCTCTCAGGGTGCGGTTGCCCGTGTCCATTTGATGCCGACCGATGTTGAGGTTCTCTCTCAGAGTACGGTCATTGACTCAGCGGCATCTGGCCACGCTGAAGATGCGATGCATTGCGATAAGATGGCGATGGCACAGAGCGCCAGCCACGATTGTTGTGATGATGCACCGGTCATGGATTGCCATGATGCCAATGCTCCCTGTGAGGGGGAGTGCGGTCATTGTCAGGTGTTCAGTCCAGCCGGTACGGCTTTGCCTAGCGCGGCATTGGCGGCTTTGGATCTGACCGCTCAGCAAGCTTGTTCTCAAAGTAAATCGTTCCACTCCGTGGCTTTGTCTCTCGACAGCCCACCACCGATAGCCTGATCCCTTCATTCCATCTGTAGAACCCGCAGTGCCAATTTGTCGGCCTGTGGTGTTGTTGTATGCATGATTTTGGTCTCCGCCCTAGGCGCTGAGATCCCTTGGCGTTACGCCAAACTGAATGAAATTGGAGCTGTCCATGAATCCCCTGTTTTCCCGCTTTGTTAGCCGTGCACTGACCATCGCTGCCCTGGCTATGTCTCTGATCTTGTCCCCCCTATCGCTGGGATCGGAGCCGCATTCTGCGCACGCAAAACCGGCACACGCCCACTCGGCGACCCACGATTGTCCCCACGCCAAGGCGGGCAAAACCCCATGTCCGATGCACGCGGCCAACGCCGCCGGTGAGGCGGGTGAAAACTGTCCACATCACGGCCAGCAGGGCGGCAAAGCCTGCCCACATTACGCCAAGGCAGAGCAGGCCGCAGACAGCCACGCTTGTCCGATGCATCCGCGTATTACCGGGATCGCCGGTGATGAATGTCCTAAGTGCGGTATGGCGCTGGAGCCGGTGGCTCAGTCCAAGAGTGAGACGCAGGCCGAAGCGATCCATCACTGTCCGATGTGCCCGGGTGTCACCGGTAAAGCCGGCGACAGCTGCCCGAAATGCGGCATGTGGCTGGAGCCGAAGGGCAGTGACAGTGCATCGGTATACCACTGCCCGATGCACCCGAAGATCCTTGGTCATGCTGGTGACGAATGCCCGAAATGCGGCATGAACCTGACGCCGGTTGCGGCGCACAGCGGCGACACGCACGCCTGCCCGATGAACGCCAAGATCACCGGCAAGGCGGGCGACGAGTGCCCGAAATGTGGCATGGCATTGGAGCCGATGGCCGCTAATGCCGGTCATGATCATCATGGCCACCATTGAGGCCTGAGGGAGTCACACGATGTGTAACGTACGCAAAGGCCATCCATGCGGCGGCCATAACGGCCGCGCCGTAACACGAATTCATGGCCGCGTTGCCATGGCCGTCTTGTTGGCATTGTCCTTGACCGCCGCGCCGGGGGCCTGGGCCTCGACGACACCCGCCGAGGCCCAGACGGGCCATGTTCATACGCAGCACGCTCAAACTCAGCACACCCATGCTTGCCCGATGCACCCGGAGGAAACCGGGATGGAGCGGGATCGATGCGGGATCTGCAATATGTTCCTGACCCAGCCCATCGAGGGCGCTGAGTCGGCACTGGCACATACCCATGCCTGCCCGATGCACCCGGAGGAAACCGGGATGGAGCGGGACCGCTGCGGGATCTGCAATATGTTCCTGACCCAGCCGATCGCGGACGCTGAGCTGGCACTGGCGCATACTCACGCCTGCCCGATGCACCCGGAGGAAACCGGGATGGAGCGGGATCGCTGCGGGATCTGCAATATGTTCCTGACCCAGCCGATCGCGGACGCTGAGCCGGCACAGGCGCATACCCACGCCTGCCCGATGCACCCGGAGGAAACCGGGATGGAGCGGGACCGCTGCGGGATCTGCAATATGTTCCTGACTCAGCCCATTGCGGCTGACGGTGTGGCGGAGAGTGAAGAGGAAGAGGTGGGCGATGATCCCCACGCCGGACATTCGGAGGCGGGACTCGCCAGCTTAGATCCGCTGCCACAGGCGTTGCCTAGCGTGGAAGCCGGAGCCACGGCCACGGTCAAATACGTCTGCCCGATGCACCCGCACATCGTCTCCGATGATGCCGATGCGACCTGTCCCATCTGCGGAATGGATCTGGAAGCGGTCACCGTGGGCGCGGCGACCGAAGAGGTGGTGGTGGGCGTCTCCGGCGGCATGCAGCAGGCACTGGGCATGCGCACCCAAACCGTCGAGCGCGGCACCTTGTGGCAGTACATCAAGACGCTGGGCGAGGTGCAGTACAACGAGGATGCCATCTCTCACCTGCACACCCGGGTGACCGGTTGGGTGGAGAAGCTGACGGTCACCACCGTAGGTCAGCGAGTGGAGCAGGGGCAGTTGTTGTATGAGCTGTACTCTCCGGAGCTGATCAATGCGCAGGACGATTACCTGCAGGCACTGGATTATGCCAAGCAGGATCCGAAACGCGGCGACGATCTCAAGCGCCGGGCGCGGTTACGCCTGGAGTTATTGGGGATGAGCAATCGTGTGATCAACCAGGTGGAGCGCTCCGGCGAGAGTCTGTATCGGGTGCCTTTCTACGCGCCAAGCAGTGGCGTGATCAGTGCCATTGAGCTGCGCGACGGCATGTATATTCAGCCGGGTAATACCCTGATTGAGTTGGTGGACCTCTCCACAGTTTGGGTCATTGCCGATGTGTTTGAGAATGAGCAGGGTTGGCTGGAAACCGGTCGGCCGGCGGATGTGACGGCGGCGCCGCAGGGGTTGTTTGAGATAGAGGGGCAGATCGATTACATCTACCCCGAGCTGGACGCCACCACCCGCGCCATGCGGGTGCGGGTGAAGCTCGATAATCCCGGTGAGCAGCTGCGACCGGGCTCCTTAGTGGACGTCGAGCTGTATGGCGGGCCTAAGCGCGGCCTGCTGATCGTACCGACTGAAGCGCTCATTCTGACCGGCCGGGAAAACCGGGTGGTGGTGCAGCATGACAGCACCGGCTTTGCGTCGGTACCGGTCAAGCTGGGCATGATGAGTCAGGGCAAAGCGGAGATCCTCGAAGGCCTGAATGAGGGCGATCAGGTGGTGGTTTCCGGCCAGTTCCTGCTCGATTCCGAGGCCAGCATTCAGGGCAGTTTGCGCCGCTTGAGTGCGGGTGAGGCGGCGGCCGATCCGCACGCTGGTCATAACCACTAAGGGGCTCAGACCATGTTAGAGAAGATCATTGTGGTCTCACTGCGTCAGCGGCGCCTGATCGAGCGTGTTGATCATCGGTCCGAGTGGGAGACACCGCCATGTTAGAGAAGATCATTGCCGCTTCACTGCGGCAGCGCGTCATGGTGCTCATTATCACCGCTGTGGTGGCGCTGTATGGCTGGCAGGCGATGCGCACCACGCCGCTGGATGCCTTGCCGGATCTGTCCGATGTCCAGGTGATCGTCAAGACCGCCTATCCGGGCCAGGCGCCGCAGCTGGTGGAGGATCAGATCACCTATCCGCTCTCCACCGCCATGCTGTCGGTGCCCGGTGCGCAGACGGTGCGCGGTTTTTCCATGTTTGGCGACAGCTTCGTCTACGTCATCTTTGAGGATGGCACGGATATCTACTGGGCCCGCTCGCGGGTGCTGGAATACCTGTCGCAAATTCAGGACCAACTGCCGCCGGGGGTGACTCCATCCTTGGGGCCGGACGCGTCCGGGGTGGGCTGGGTATTCCAGTACGCGCTGGTGGATAAGACCGGCCGGCAGGACCTGGCCCAGCTTCGATCCCTGCAGGACTGGTTTTTGAAGCTGGAGCTGCAGAGTGTGGCCGGGGTGTCGGAAGTGGCCACCGTCGGCGGCATGGAGCAGGCCTATCAGATCGTGGTCGATCCCCACAAACTGGCGCTGTACCGGCTCGACTTGATGGCGGTGAAAAACGCCCTGGATAACGCCAATGCGGCGGTGGGCGGCTCGGTGATCGAGATGGCCGAAGCGGAATATATGATCACCGCCTCCGGCTACCGTCAGACCCTGCAGGACTTTGCCGAGATCCCGTTGGGGGTGTTGTCGGATTCGGGCACGCCGGTGCTGATGAAGGACGTGGCGCAACTGCGCACCGGCCCGGCGGCGCGGCGTGGTATCGCCGAGCTGGACGGCAAGGGCGAGGTGGTCGGCGGGATCGTGGTGATGCGCTATGGCGAAAATGCGCTGACCACCATTGAGAACGTCAAAACCAAGCTGGCGGAGATCCAGTCCGGCTTGCCGGAGGGCGTGGAGATCGTGGTGACCTATGATCGCTCCGAGTTGATCTTAAGCTCGGTGGATAACCTCAAGCACAAGGTGCTGGAGGAGATCGGTGTGGTGGCGCTGATCTGCCTGCTGTTCTTGCTGCATGCCCGTTCCACCTTAGTGGCGGTGGTGACCCTGCCGCTGTCCATCCTGATCAGCTTTATCGTCATGGGCTGGATGGGGGTGAACGCCAACATCATGAGCCTGGGCGGTATCGCCATCGCCATTGGTGCCGTGGTGGATGCGGCCATCGTGATGGTGGAGAACGTCCATAAACACCTGGAACATCACCGGGAGCAGCATGGCAAGGCGCCGGAGGGCGAGGCCCATTGGCGGTTGATCCAACAGGCCTCGGTCGAGGTCGGCCCGGCGCTGTTCTTCAGTCTGCTGATCATCACCCTCAGCTTCATTCCGGTGTTTGCGCTGGAGGCGCAGGAGGGGCGGCTGTTCCATCCGCTGGCCTACACCAAGACCTTCGCCATGGCGGCGTCGGCGCTGCTGGCAATTACCTTGATCCCGGTGCTGATGGGCTACTTCGTATGGGGCAAGATCCCGGACGAGCGGAAAAATCCGCTCAGCCGTGTGTTGATCGCCCTGTACCGCCCCGTGCTTCAGGGCGTGCTGCGCTTTCCCAAAGTGACGCTGCTGCTGGCCTTGCTGGCGTTGGCCAGCGCCTGGTATCCCATGCAGCAGATGGGCTCGGAGTTTATGCCGGAGCTGGAGGAGGGTGACTTGCTCTATATGCCAACAACCTTGCCGGGCCTCAGTGCCGGTAAAGCGGCGGAGCTGTTGCAGCAGACCGACCGGCTGATCAAAACCGTGCCGGAGGTGAAACGGGTGTTTGGCAAAGTGGGCCGGGCGACCACGGCGACGGATCCCGCACCGCTGACCATGCTGGAAACCACCATCATGCTCAATCCGCGCGAGACCTGGCGTGAGGGCATGACCATGGAGGGGATCATCAATGAGCTGCAGCGCACCGTGCGGGTGCCGGGCATGACCAATGCCTGGGTGCAGCCCATTAAGACCCGCATCGACATGCTCTCTACCGGGGTACGTACCCCCATCGGGGTGAAGATCTCCGGCGCGGATGTGGAGGAACTGCAGCGAATTGGCGGTGAAGTGGAAGCGATCATGGCCAAACTGCCCGGCACCGCGTCGGCTTTTGCCCAGCGTACCGGTGGTGGACGTTACATCGACATTGAGCCGGATCTGACTGCGGCGGCGCGCTACGGCATGACCCTGCGGGACATTCAGGATGTGGTGCAGATGGCCATCGGCGGCATGACGGTGGGCGAATCGGTGCAGGGCCAGGAGCGCTATCCCATCAACATCCGCTATCCGCGTGAGCTGCGTGACGATCTCGATAAGCTGCGTAAGCTGCCGGTACTGACCAAAACCGGTAAATACGTGCCTCTGCAGAATCTGGCAGGCCTGTCCATTCGCGACGGCGCACCCATGTTGGCCAGCGAAAATGGCCGGCTGATCTCCTGGGTGTTTGTCGATCTGCAAGCCGGCGCCGGTGCGCTTTCTATTGGCGAGTACATCGAGCAGGCGCGAGCGGCGTTGGATTCCGAGCTTTCACTGTCACCGCGCTATTCGGTCAGCTTTGCCGGTCAGTACGAGTATATGCAGCGAGTGGAAGCCAAGATGGAGTTGGTGGTGCCGCTGATGCTGGCGGTGATCTTCCTGCTGCTGTTTCTGACCTTTGGATCCATGGTGCAAGCCTCGGTGATCATGCTCAGTCTGCCCTTTGCCCTGGTGGGCTCCGCCTGGCTGCTCTACCTGCTGGACTTCAACCTGTCGGTGGCGGTGGCGGTGGGGATGATCGCCCTGGCCGGGGTGGCGGCGGAGTTTGGCGTGGTGATGCAGGTGTATCTCAATAACGCCATCAAGGCCCACAAAGAACGCGGTGAGATGCGCCACGAACAGGACTTGAAAGACGCCTTGCTGGAGGGCGCAGTGATGCGCATTCGGCCCAAGGCGATGACGGTGGCCACCATCTTCTTCGGCCTGCTGCCCATCATGTGGGGCAGCGGCACGGGCAATGAGGTGATGCAGAAGATCGCGGCGCCTATGGTGGGCGGCATGGTCACTGCGCCACTTCTCTCTTTGTTCGTCATTCCGGCGGTGTATCTGCTGATCTATCGACGCAGCCTGGGAACTTCGTAGGGCAGGTTAGCCGCGCAGCGGGGTAACCTGCCGATCTGGGCTTTGTTCGTCATTCCAGCGGTGTATCTGCTGATCTACCGCCGAGGGCTGGGCAAGGCGGTTAGGTGATGGGTTAAAGAGACCTCGTAGATATCCGCTCAGCAAGATGAACCATCGTAAAAGCCGGATCCCAGTGGATCCGGCTTTTTTGCGGATGGTTTTTAATTAAGGTTAATTATTTATCGAAAAACGATACTTTTTGATTGATAAAGGAGCGGTGTCGGCGCTAGTGTATTAAACGTTAACAGGGAACGAATACGAGGGGTGATGGATGGATCCGTTACGGCAATACGCGCGTTTTTTTAATGGGCAGATTAAGTGGGATGGTGCAGTGATGTTCGTGCTGCTGGGCCCGATCAGTTTGGTTTATTGGTTGCTCAGTTTACAGGAAGCCTTTAAGGCGTCTGAGTTTGCCGCAGGTCTGCTGGCGCAGCAGGGGGGCTATCGGGCGTTGACGGGGTTGGTGTTAGCGGTACTGGTGTACCGGCTGTTTCGTCTGGCGGCACAAGATAGGCTGTTTACCTTTGAAAGCCGACTGTGTCTGGTGCTGACCGCCCGGATCGCCCTGCTGTTTGCACTGGTGATTTCCCCCGCTTGCCTGATGTTGTTGCACTGGCGATTTGAGCAAGTGCTTAGCGTGCAGACCTATTTGTCCGGGATAGATTTTCCGTTGATCACACTGGCGATCTTGCTGCATCTGCTGGCGGGCCTGCAAAAGCGCAGCGGCGAATTCAAAGATGAACAGGATCTGACGGTATGACCATCGTCGTTAACCTCGATGTGATGCTGGCCAAACGTAAGATGAAGCTGAATACCTTGGCGGAGATCATCGGGATCACGCCGCAAAACCTCAGTGTATTGAAAGCCGGGCGAGCCAAAGCCGTCCGTTTCAGCACGCTGGATGCTATATGCCGGGCACTGGATTGCCAACCGGCGGATCTATTGGCTTATCAACAGGGAGAGGATGATGAGCAAGATGCGATTTGAGCAAGAGATAGAGGGCCAATCGATAGTCGTGCTCTGCTCGATATGGAGTGGTAGAGAGCAGGTTTGGCTGGACGGCGAGCTAGTCAGCGATAGGCACTCGTGGCGAATGCGCACCCGTCACACCGTCGAGCTGAAAACCGGTCTCATCGATGTGGTGGTGAGTGTCGATTCCTGGCGAGACTGCATCATTTTGGTCAACTGGTTGCGCGGTGAATTGTCATTAGTGCAGCAGCGTAAAGGCTTGTTTTCCGATGAAGTCGCAGCCGATCCCAGCTGGGTTCAGGAGTGGCGTATTCCGGTGTGGTGCAGTGTGGCTTTCTGGTTTCCCTTTGGTTGTCTGTTTGGCTTCAATGTCATGGTTTGGTTGTTAGGGGGGGATGCGGCGCTCGTGCAGCTTCCGTTAGCGATTATCGCCTTAGTCGCGTTGTCATGTGGACTTGGAGTGATTGGCGTTTGGTTTGCGCAAGTTTGGCGGCTTAGCGGACCCAGCGAGACAAAACCATCGGATGATCTGTCTAAGGAGCCGCTATGAGCGATCCCATTCAAACCCTTGCCCGCAGTCGGGTACCCAACAGCGATACGGTGATCTGGCTGAGCCTGCTGGTACTGCCCTTTGTGATCGGGCATTTCATTGGCGGTGCGTTCGGCGCGGCCATGAAGCAGGATTGGTGGCGGCTGCGAGAGCTGGTTGATGGCAGCGTACATATCTTACTGGGCTATCTGCTGCTGATCCTCGCGCTGCGCCTGTTTCGCCAGATAGCCGACTCCGGCAGCTACACCCTGGCAGTGCGCCAACTGTTGGTGCTGATGGGGCGGATCAGTTTGGTGACAGCCTTAGCCTTGCTGCCCTGCGCGCGCTTGCTGGTGCATTACTTTGCCCAGCAGTCGTTTGGCCCGCTGGATTGGCTGACCGCCGTGTCCTGGCCATTGGTCGTGGTCGCTGGGGTGCTGCATCTGCTGGCGGGCGTGCAAAAAGGCGCCGCCCAGTTGAAGCAAGAGCAAGATCTGACGGTTTAGTCTGCCCACCAAGGAGAGAGTGGTATGCAACGCAGAGTGGTACAACGCGAAATTGAGGGGCAGCAGTGGGTGCTGTGCATCGAGCCGTGGGGCGAGCAGAAGCTGTACTGTGGCGACCAGCTGGTGAGCCAAAAACAGGAATTGACGTTTCGTACCCGTCATCGCGTCGACACGGACTCAGGCCGATTGATGCTGCGGGTGCGTAGGTTCTTGCTCAAAGACCATATCGAGGTGCAGTGGCATTGGAATGATCAGCTGCTGGCCACCGACGTCAACATCCCTAGCCGACCTGGCGACATGCCCGAATCGCTCATGGAGGGTTGGATGGCGGATTGGACCGGGCCTGGCTGGTTTGGCTTGATCGTCTTGCTTGCTCTGCTTCCGCCGCTGTTTCTCACCCTTATTCGACTCGGTGAGTTATCGATGGGCGCCGACGGCGTGATGGCGCTGGCGGCGATGGCGGCCGGGATGGGCGTGGTCTGCAGTGTGAGCGCGGTGGTGATCGGGTTTGTTAGGGGATTGCGTGTTAGTGGTGATGCTGCAGAGGAGGCGGAATGCAAGTAATGGCGCCCTGAACTGATGGCGTTATATCTCGCTGTGTACAAGGGTTTTTGCCAGCTGTTTTCGCAAAGGAAGGGGGGAAGGTTGGCTATGCTAAAACAGAGTGGAGCCTGTTTTAGAGAAGGACTCGCATGAAAACTGTAAAAGGATTTACCCTGATTGAGTTGGTGGTGGTGATCATCATCCTCGGCATTCTGGCCGTCACGGCTGCGCCCAAGTTTATCGATCTGGCTGGCGATGCTCGGCGGGCGACATTGCAGGGGATCAAAGGTGCCATGGTTTCCACCGCCGAGCTGGTTTATCTCAAGGCCGCCGTTGCCGGTGTCGAGTCGGACAGTCGGGCTGATCTGGATGTTGATAGTGTCATCTTTGAAATCAAACATGGCTACCCGGAAGCATTTCCTGAAGGGGGTAATGCCGGGATCCTCGATGCGCTGGAGTTGGATGACGCGCTTGAGATCTGCTTTGGCAGCGGGGCGCGGTGTCATCAAAGCAACTCTTCGAATGTTCGCATTGGTTTCAAGATGACGCCGGATGAGCCCTGTTTCGTTCGATATATTGAGTCCGGTGGCACCGATGGTGTCGATGGCGATGTCACCATCATTGTTGAAGATGACGGCTGTTGAGACCGCCAAGGTATTTGTCCTTTATTAATGGCTGACCCTTTGAGACCCTTATCTCTGTTTTATTTGGGTTTAGGATGATCCATGGATGAATTTGTACTGGCTGTCACGCTGTTGTTGGTGGCATTGGGCGGCCTGCTTTGTGGCTACGCCGGTTATTTTGGCCAGCGTCGGCTCAAGGGGCGGGTAAGCCAGCTGGAGCAGGAGCTGAATGCGTTGCGCCAGCATGTCCTGAGCCTGGCGGCTGGTAACAAGATTGCGGCGACGCCTGAGCGGGGTCGAGCGGATAAGACGTCGCCGGCGGCAGAACTCCCCCCAACCGCTCCTCTTTCCACCCCTGCGCCAGCCGTGGCCAAGCCTCGCGCGGCAAGTTATTCCTCGGTACCGACGCGACCGGAATTGGCACAGTCTCCCGCCTGGCTTACCTTTATTCAAACCCACTGGATGATCCTGATCGGCGGCTTTTCGTTGGCGCTGGCGGGGATCTTCTTGATCCGCTATTCGGTCGAGTCCGGCCTGCTCAGTCCGGCTATCCGCGTCGGCGCTGCGGTGCTATTTGGTTGTGGCCTGATCGGCCTGGCCAGTTGGCTTAAGGTGTATCGCGAGGATGGGCGCATTCATGCGGCGTGTGCCGGAGCGGGGGCGTTGATCTTGTATGCCGCGACTTTGGCGTCCGGCGCTCTGTATGGCTGGTTGCCACCGGGGTGGGTGTTTGGCTTGCTGGCGTTGATCTCGGCGCTAAGCATGGGTCTGGCGCTGCGCCATGGCCCAGTGTTGGCCGCCCTAGGCGTGCTCGGCGCGTTTATTGTGCCGCTGTTGGTCAGCACCGGCAGCAACAACATGGCGGCCGCGCTGGGCTATGCCCTGATCGTCGCGGCCGGTGGCTTTGCGTTGCTGCGCTTTGTCTACCGCGATTGGTTATGGTGGGGCGTATGGGGTGGCGCTCTGGCGTGGCTGTTGCTGTCACTGATGGAGCCGACCCAGTTGTCCGGTTGGCGCTCGCTCTACCTGACGGCGTTGGCCTGGTTGGGTTTTGCTTTGCCGCTGTTTGGTTGGCGGTTGCAGCCGGGGGCGACATTAAGTTCGCACTCTGCGGCGCTGCGGCAAAGTCTGTTGGTCGTTTGGGCGGCGCTGGCCTTCTGTCAGTGGGCGATATTGGAAGTGGAAAGTGTGACGGTTTGGCTGTTCCCCGGTGCCGCCGGACTTTGGCTGTTGGCCCTGCTGCTGTCCCGTCATGAGATCCGCCATGCGCGTTGGTGGCCGCTGCTGACGTTGCTGCCGCCGATCTTGAACCTGTTGGCCCTCTCCAGCCCGTCGATCTTAAAGCCGCTGCTGCCGGCGGTGCAGCATACCGGCTACCTCGTGATGGCGGGATTGTTCTCGGTGTTGGCGGTGGTGCTGGCGGGCAGACTGGGCTGGCGCCGGCAACAGGCGGGATGGATGGCGCTGGCGACCGGCGTGCCGCTGTTGATGGCGGTATTGGTGGATCTGCGCTTGGCCCATCAGGTGGGGGGCTATCTGCCCGTTTGGCTGTTTGTGGGCCTGACGCTGCTTAGCGGCATGACGTTGTGGATCTGGCTGCGGCGGCAAATGCACAGCGATGCGGTTTCTGCCGTCCTCATTTTGGCGCTGCAGGGGGCGATCAGCCTGGCTTTGATCGCGGCGCTCAAAGAGCTGCGTTTGACGCTGGGCTTGTCGGCTCAGTGGTTAACCCTGGTTGCTCTGTTGCGATACGTGCCGGATCAGTCTTGGTCGATCAAAGGGCTGCGCTGGCAGGGCAACCCGCTGGATCTGGTTGCCCGGGCGCTGCTGTTGGCGGTGGTGCTGCGGTTGACCCTCAACCCTTGGTTACCGGAATACGGCGCCAGTGGCGAGGCGCTGTTGTTGACCTATCTGGGTTGCTTCTTGTTGGCGCTGACGACCTTGTTGCTGCTCTATCGACGGCCCGGCCCGCGCGCATTGCGGCTCAGTTTCGAGGCGGGCACGCTGCAGCTGTTTGCTTTGGCGGTGGCCGCGTGCACGCGCTATCAGCTGTACGATGGACAGATCTTTAAGGCCGAGTTCGGCTGGCTGGAAGCGGGGATCTACGTGATGACGCTGCTGGCTGGCAGTGCCGCCTATCGCTACCGTTGTGAGCGGACGCCGAGTCGCTTGCTTGGCGGGCTGGCGGAGATCCAACTGTTGTTGGGCTTGGGGCTGTATCTGCTGTTTGCGTTGCTGCGTAATCCACTGTGGACCGAGCAGGCGGTGGGCACGACGCCGCTGTGGAATGTGTTGCTGTTGATCTATGGCGCACCGGCGTTGCTGTTAGTGGCTCAGGCGCTACTGCGACGGGATCGCTGGCGTGAGCCGATCATCGGCCTCGCGGGCGCCTCGGCCTTGCTGTTTTTGATCTTACAGATCCGTCATCTCTGGCACGGTGGCCTGCTGCCGCATCAACCGGTCTTGGTTGGGGAGCTGTACAGCTATTCGGTGTTGGGGCTCATGGTGGGGATCGGTTTGCTGTTGACGGCCGCGAGGTGGCATTTGGCGTTGGTGCAAAAGTTGGGCACGGCGGCGTTGCTGTTGGTGATCCTTAAGATCTTCTTCTGGGATATGGCCGGTTTGGACGGACTGTGGCGGGTGGCGTCGTTTCTCGGTCTGGGGATCACCCTGCTGGGGGTGGCGTACCTGCATAATCGGCTGCAGATCCCGGTCTCGGGACAGGGTCAGCAAGGGGCTTGATGGTCGTCAGCTCGGTCAATGGATGGGGCGCTCCATGCCCCAAAACTCAGGTTATTGGCCGCCCAGTGGGTCGAGGGCTTCTTCCGCGGCTTTGCGCTTCGCATCCATCTCCTCTTGTGCCTTTTGTAAGGCGTCCGCTTCGGCATTCTCCACGGCGTCGGCTGTTTGTTGCTGCTGCTCGTCTACCATATCGCTGGCACTTTGCTTGGCGTCGCCATAAGCGTCACTGACGCTGTCTTTCGCATCGCCATAGGCTTCGTTCACGCTCTCTTTGGCATTGCCGTATGCGTCACTGACGCTCTCCTTGGTGGACTCATAGGCATCATTGACGGCGTCGGAGGCGGCGTCGATATTGTCCTTATTGGCGTCGTAAAGCTCACTGGCTTCCTCTTTGATGCCATTGTAGGCATCGCTGGCGGTGTCGCTGACCGCCTCGGTGGCCTCCTGCGCGCTCTGTTTGAGCTCGGCCGCAGCGTCGGCGATCTCTTTGCTGGTTTGTTCCTGTTTTTGCTCCGAGCAGGCACTGACGGCGAGCAGGGTGAAGCCAGCAAACAGCAGTGGGTGGATCCGGTCTTTGATGGACATACATGCGCTCCTTAAGCGTGTGGCGATCAAGATGGCTCTGCATAGATTAGACCAAGATGGCTTCATGCGAGCATGAGGTCTGCCTGTGGGTAAATGTGTTGAAAACTTGCTTCATGGTCGATGGCCTCTGGATCGGGCTTGGTTGGATAATCGCCACTTTACTGAAGCGAGTGAGCCGATTTTCGATTAATGTGAGGCGGAGGGTGTTGGATATCTTTTGGAGAATGTGATGCTTGGAATGGACGTAATTGCCTTAGCTGTCGTGGTTTTGGTGGGGATCCTGATCCTCACTGGCATCAAGATGGTGCCGCAGGGCTACCAGTATACGGTTGAACGATTCGGTAAATTTACCCGGGTGTTAAGTCCGGGCCTGACGGTGATCGTGCCGATTGTGGATAACATTGGCCGCAAACAAAATATGATGGAGCAGGTGCTGGATATTCTGCCGCAGGAGGTGATCTCCGCAGATAATGCTCAGGTCACCACGGATGCCGTGTGTTTTTTCCAGGTTCAGGATGCGGTTCGTGCCTCTTATGAGGTCAATGATCTCGAGTTAGCGATGCAGAACCTAGTGATGACCAATATCCGTGCGGTACTCGGCTCGATGGAGCTGGACGAGATGTTGTCGAATCGGGATCGGATCAATGCGGCGCTGCTGACCAAGGTGGATGAGGCGACCGATCCTTGGGGCGTTAAGGTGACCCGGATCGAGATCAGAGACATCAGCCCGCCGCGGGATCTGGTGGATGCGATGGCGCGTCAGATGAAGGCTGAGCGGGAGAAGCGGGCGTCCATCCTTGAAGCGGAAGGGGAGCGGGAAGCGGCCATTAAGGTGGCAGAGGGGCAGAAGCAATCTGAGATCCTCAAGGCCGAAGGTGAGCTGGAAGCCGCCAAACGTCAGGCGGAAGCGCGGGAGCGTCTGGCCGAGGCGGAAGCCAATGCCACCCAGATGGTGTCCAAGGCGATCGCCGAGGGGGATATGCAGGCGATCAATTACTTTGTGGCGCAGAAATATGTCGAGGCGCTCAAAGCCGTGGGCACCGCCGACAGCAGTAAGCTGGTAATGATGCCGCTAGAGGCGAGCAGCATTATTGGCTCGGTCGCGGGGATCAGTGAGTTATTGAAAGGCGGCGCTCAGTCAGGAGGGAAATGATGGTGATCACCGCATGGCTTGAGGCGTTACAGCCCTGGCATTGGTTGCTGCTGGCGCTGTTGATGCTGGGCGCGGAAGCATTGGGAACCGGTGGCTTTTTGTTGGGAGCCGCTGCGGCGGCATGCCTGTTGGCGCTGTTGTTGTGGCTGCTGCCAGAGTGGGGCTGGGCGGGCCAGTTTATGGTCTTTGGTCTGGCGACGCTGCTGCTCAGTGTGGCGTATTGGAAGTTATTTCGTGGCTATAACGAACGGACTGAGCAACCGACCTTGAATGATCGGGCGGCGCAGATGATCGGCCGCCAGTGGGTGTTGGAGGTTGCGGTTCCCAGTGGCGAGAGTCGATTGCAGATCGGCGATACCCGTTGGCGGGTGCAGACCGCTCAGACGCTGGCCGCCGGAGAGCGGGTTCGAGTGGTGGCCAGCGATGGCATGATATTGCAGTTAGATCGCGCGTGAGGGCTGGCCGCTCACGACTGCACAGCGTGCTTTAACGCAGCTGCTCTAGGTAGTGGAAGGCCTCGCCTTCACTGTTGATCGGCAACTGTCGTTTGCCCGCGTAGTAACGTTGACTAAACACTTGAAAGTAGGCATCCAGTGCCTGGGCGTTGCGCTGATCGCCGCCCAAGGCAAGCACTTGGGCGGCAACTTCGGCGGTCGCCAATTGATGAGGGTGGGCGGCGCTGCGCAGCTTGTATTGGCTGGCTGCTTCGGGATCGATCGACAGCACTGGCAGTTTCGCCAAGTAGTCGCTTTGAAACATCCGCCGGGCCTGCTTCCAGGTGCCGTCCAGTAGGATCAGCAGAGGTTGTTTGCCAGGTGTGTCAGCAATGGTTTCGATGACCTGACTTGGCTCGGCGTGAGTCGCGGGGAACACCACCATGGGCTGATAGCGTGGATCCGCCAGTAGCGTCAGCAGGTTGGGATCGGGCTCGGTACGATCCCAGCAAAAGGCCAAGGTGTCGGGCAGGATCTCGGCGATCAGGCGGCCGGTATTGGTCGGTTTCATCGGCTCCTTGTGGTGCATCAGCAACACAAAGCGCAACGGGCTTTGGCCGGGGCGAGCCCAAGGGCAGCAGCAGTGATCCTGTGCGATCTGGCAGCGAGGACAGCGCACGACGGTGGCGCCACGGGCATTAAAGGGGCGCTGAGCGATCGCCAGGCGTTGCTGGCGCAGCTCGAGTACGGCATTGCGGTGATCTAGGGTCATGGTGTCAGTGTATCAGTGATCAAAAAAGGGCGTTGCCGCCCTTTTGTGTTATGCGCGAGAACGTCACCGGGGGATCAGTTCGATTGCACCAAGGTGTTCTGTACCGTTGCGGTGAGCAGTGGCATCACGATGTTATACAGCTCGGCGACCTGCGCCTGATCCGCTTGTTCACCGAGTAGCCCCTGCTCTTTGAGTCGGGTGGTGAGCGTGGTGAACAGCTTCTTGTCGAAAAACTCCGGCGCGCTGATCCCGTGCAGACGTGACATACGCTCGGCCAGTGCCTGGCTGTCGCGCTCCAGTGCACCGCGCTCGATCTCCGGCTCACGTTGCAGCCGCGACAGCACAATGGCGTAACGCTGCGCGGTTTCTTGGAACAGATCGCCCAGATTGCACAGCTCGGCGCGGCGGCTCTGGCGTGGCACCAAGCCTTGCTCACAGGACTCCAGCAACTCATGGCGAACCAGTTCGTTGATCAGCCCCTGCAGTTGGTTTTCCAGTTCTTGCTCATCCAGACCCATAAACAGCTCGGCTTGCAGCAGTGGGTACAGAGCTTTGACCTGGGCGATCAGCTGCTCCTGGGTTTGGCAGCCGCGACGCAGCAACAAAGCGGCGATCAGTGCGGGCAAGATCAGCAGGTGCAAGCTGTTGTTACGGTAGTAGGTCATGGTGACGGCGCTGCCGTCGAGGATGCTGACGATCTCGCCCATGCCATCGGAGGTGAGCTGGAACTTGTTCAGATCCAACACTTGCTGCAATACGGCTTGGCCATCGCCTTCCGGCACCGTGGTACGTGCGGTGTAAGGCACTGAGCGGAGCAGATCCAGATAAAGATCCAGCTGTTTCTCCAGGGCGCTTCGCTCCATCGCGTGCTGCTCGGTGGCCAGCAGGATCGAGGCGGTCAGCGTCATGGCGGAGGCAGCGGCGGCGTCGTTGATGTTACACATCAATCGGTTCGCCAGTTGATTCACGGTCGGGGTTAACCAAGGCTGTTTGGTTTCACCATCGCCGATCTCCTGACGCCAATCCGGTTTCGCTTCATTGAGGAACTGATGAATGGTGATGGATTCGCCAAAATTGACGTAGCCTTGACCGTAGTTACGCAGCTTGCGAATGGCGGAGAACACCTGCCAGGCACTCTCTTTTTCCTTCTTTTTGCCGGCCAGCTCTTTGTGGTAGGAGGCCACCTCCATCACATGGTCATAGCCCAGGTAAACCGGAACCAAGGTAATGGGACGCTCGACACCACGGAGAACGGAGTTGACGGTCATCGCTAGCATGCCGGTTTTCGCCGGTAACAAGCGGCCGGTACGGGAGCGGCCTCCTTCGGTGAAGTACTCGACCGAATAGCCACGCTTGAACAGCTGATCCAGATACTCGCGGAATACGGTGGAGTAGAGCTTATTGCCCTTAAACGAGCGGCGAATGAAGAATCCGCCGCCGCGACGGAAGACCGGCCCGGCTGGCCAGAAGTTGAGGTTCACCCCGGCGGCAATATGCGGTGGCACCATGCCTTGGCGATAGATCACGTAGGACAGCAGCAGGTAGTCCATGTGGCTGCGGTGGCAAGGGACAAAGACGATGCCGTGGCCATCCTGAGATAGCTGTCGGATCTGCTCGGCGCCGCGGACATTGATCCCTTTGTACAGCTTGTTCCACAACCAGGTGAGTACGCGGTCGCCGATCCGCATCAGGCTGTCCGAGTAGTCGGCGGCGATCTCGTCCATGTATTCACGGGCGCGCTGACGGGCTTTTTGCTCAGAGATCTTCTTGCTCTTGGCCTCGTCGGCGATCGCTTGCTTGATCGTCGGGGACGCCAGCAAACTGTGGAACAAGGCTTGGCGATCCGGCAGGCGAGGGCCGGTGGCAACCGTGCGCTGACGCCCGAAGTGAACCCGAGCTACGCGGGCCAACTTATTGGCGATCGTCCCGTCGGTGCCATGCTTGTCGGCCATGTAGCGCAGCGATACGGCGCGGGAGAAGCGAATAAAGTTATCTCGGCCCAACACGCTGATAATGGCCGTTTTACGCAGCCAAGTCGGGTTACTGCTGTTGAGCAAAGTGGCACTGACGCTCTCTTCCTCTTTGCCGGGGTTACGACCCCATAACAGGCTGACAGGAACGATCTGCACATCGAGATCACTATGATCATTATGCAGCGCCAGCAGGCGCTCGAAGCGACCGCGGAAGTCGGTCTCATCGCTCGCTCCGAATAACGGCGTGGCCGATTCCAATGCCACTAGGCGATTGAAGGACTCACCTTTGATGATCAATGGCTCAAACGGGCTGGGCAGTCCCAGCGAAAGGCAGCATTGATGCAAGGCGAGCCGATCAGAGAAGGAGTCGCGCGGGAGTACGTAGACCATGGGGCGAGTGGGATCGAGATCGAGCTCCTCGACAGGGTTTTCCGGAACCGGCTTGCTTTTTACCAGCAGGCGCTGCATCCAGCTGACCGGGCGCTGCCAGTGATTCAGAATTTGGGTACTCACGCGTCTTGCTTCTCTGGGCTATTGAACGATTTGCGCAGAGTGTACACCCAAAGCGATCTGCTGACAGCTACTGGCGCCGATCCTGGCGCGGTTTGCTTGGGGAGATGCGAGAGATCAGACCTCATCGCCTTTAGGAAAAAAGCATTTCGGTGAAATTGCTGTTGAAATCACCAGCTACCTGTATATGATTACAGTATCGATACTGTACAGAAACACAGGGATTGCCATGAAGCCGCTTACTCCGCGTCAGGATGAAGTTTTCAACTTGATCCGGAACCATATGCAAGACACCGGTATGCCGCCAACTCGGGCCGAGATCGCCCGTCAGCTAGGCTTTCGCAGTGCCAATGCGGCGGAGGAACACCTCAAGGCGCTGGCACGTAAAGGTTATATTGAGATCGTGCCGGGCACCTCGCGGGGCATTCGCATTCTGTACAGCGAGCCTGAGCCGGAGCAGTTGGGATTGCCACTGATCGGCCGAGTGGCGGCCGGCGAGCCTATCCTGGCGCAGGAGCATGTCGAATCCCACTATCAGATGGACGCCAACCTGTTTCGCCCAGCGGCCGATTATCTGCTGCGGGTGCGAGGGGATTCGATGAAGGAGATCGGGATCCTCGACGGCGATCTGCTGGCGGTACATCAGACTCAGCAGGCCCGGAATGGCCAGGTGGTTGTGGCGCGGGTTGGGGAAGATGAAGTGACGGTAAAGCGATTTCAGCAGCAAGGTAACGTCGTCTATCTTCACGCTGAAAACGAAGAATATGAGCCGATCGTCGTCGATCTAGCGGATACAGCGTTGGCGATCGAAGGCTTGGCAGTGGGCGTGGTCCGCAATGGAGACTGGCAATAATGAAGACTCAGCAAGGAACGCAGATGAATCATCCCGGTTTATGGCAGAGCGGTCGCCGCAGTTGGCCTGCCGTCGCCCAGTCCGGTTGCAGCGACCAAGGTGATGCGGTCACGTTGGCCCGTTTGACGCCGGCATTGTCAGAGTGGGCGCAGCAGTCCGGTTGGGTGGTGTTGATCAATCCCCCGGCCGGGCATTGGGCAGAGCTGCTGTCCGAGGCTGGGATCGTGGCCAGCCGGGTGCTGCGTGTCCGCTGTGGTGACGACGTGGAGGCGCTTTGGGCGCTGGAGCAATCGCTGCTGTCCGGCACCTGTGCGGCGGCCTTGGCTTGGCTGCCGACCCTAGATCACCGTGATAAACGGCGCCTGCAATTGGTGCAGAAGCGCGCTCACTGTCCCGCCGTGCTGTTTCAGCCCGGGCGTGAGGATGTTATTACGGTGTCGAATTCAATTCACTGAAAATCCCTCTATTCTGAGTTTTGTGATCTTGATCAAGCCTTGAACAGGCTGTAGCTTAAAACTCGAATTCAAGAGAATAACTCAGGCAGCTGTACGGCAGATGTAGTGCAATCGAGTATGCACGTGCCCATGCCCATTTTAGGGGAAGGAGCGAGCATAGAGCTGGGTTGTGCTGTGGCCGCTCTTTCTGGACGTTGCGAAAGCAATGCTCAGAGGAGACGTATCTGTGAAGTACACGCTGTTGGGCTGTTTGTCGGCCCTGATGGTCTCGCCATCAATGGCATCGGGATCACTCTGGAACATGACGCCAGGAGTGACAGAGATCAGCCAGCAGGTTTTTGGCCTGCATATGACCATCTTCTATATCTGTTGTGTGATCGCCTTGCTGGTGTTTGGGGTGATGATCTATTCACTGATCCGACACCGCCACTCTAAAGGCGTGACACCCGCCAACTTCCACGAAAGCACTAAGGTCGAGATCGCCTGGACCGTGGTGCCATTCCTGATCCTGATCGGTATGGCCGTGCCTGCCACCAGCACCCTGATCGCCATGGAAGATCCCTCCGATGCTGAGTTGACCGTGCAGATCACCGGCTCTCAGTGGAAATGGCACTATCAGTACTTTGGTCATGACGTTGGCTTCTACAGTCTGATGTCGACGACTCAAGAGCAGATCGAGAACCAAGCGGAGAAGGGCGCCAACTATCTGTTGGAGGTCGATAAGCCGCTGGTCATTCCCGCCAATCGCAAAGTGCGTTTCCTGATGACCTCGGATGATGTGATCCACTCTTGGTGGGTGCCGGCCTTTGCGGTGAAGAAAGACGCCAACCCTGGGTTTATCAACGAAGCCTGGACCAAGGTGACGACACCTGGGACCTATCGTGGCCAGTGTGCCGAGCTGTGCGGTAAAGATCATGGCTTTATGCCGGTGGTGGTCGAGGTGTTGCCAGAGGCCGAGTTCGACGCTTGGCTGGTTGAGCAGAAGCAGATGGCGAACGCGGCGGCGGACGCCGAAGCGGCCTCGCTGGGACAGGTTTTGACCTTGGATGAGTCAATGGCGTTGGGTGAGCAGATCTACATCGGTCGATGCGCCGCCTGTCACCAACCCAATGGCATGGGCCTGCCAGGTGTCTTTCCCGCCATTAAGGCCAGTCCGGTGGCGCTGGGGGATATCGGTGCGCACATTGATATCGTCGCCAATGGCAAGCCCGGCACGGCGATGCAGGCTTTTGCGGCACAGTTGAGCCTGAAAGAGTTGGCGGCGGTCGTGACCTATCAGCGCAACGCGTTTGATAACAATACCGGCGACGTGGTCCAGGCTGCCGACGTTAATGGCGGCTCGGTTGCGCCTCAGGCGGCGACTCCAGCACCAGCGGGAGCCTTAAGCGATGAGGTGACCGCAGTTGCTTCTGCCACCGCCGAAGCGGCAGCCGTGCCCTCCGAGCCCGAACCTGCTGCTGAGCAACCATTGGATCTGGCTTCGGCCATGAGCTTAGGAGAGCAGGTGTATCTGGGACGATGTGCCGCCTGTCATCAGGCCAACGGCATGGGCTTGCCTCCGGCATTCCCGGCCATCAATGGCAGCGCCATCGCCAAGGGCGAGATCGATCAGCACATCGATGTGGTGGCCAATGGTCGTGCAGGCACGGCCATGGCGGGTTTTGCCAGTCAGTTAAGCCGCAAAGAGCTGGCGGCAGTGGTGACTTATCAACGGAATGCCTGGGATAACCAAACCGGGGAAGTGATCCAGACCGCCGACGTTGACGCAGTGGCTGGCCAGTAGCAGGAGAACAACAATGACGACGGCATTAAAAGAGCGCCAGCACGATCAGCTAGGGCACGTTGAGAGCCACGACGAACACCATACGCACCCCTCCGGCGGCATCATGCGTTGGTTGCTGACCACCAACCATAAAGACATCGGCTCGATGTACCTGTGGTTCAGTTTCATTATGTTTTTGACCGGTGGGGCCATGGCGATGGTGATCCGGGCTGAGTTATTTCAGCCGGGATTGCAGTTGGTGGATCCCCACTTTTTCAACCAGATGACCACAGTCCATGGGCTGATCATGGTGTTCGGAGCGGTGATGCCGGCCTTTACCGGCCTGGCTAACTGGATGATCCCCATGATGATCGGGGCGCCAGATATGGCGCTGCCGCGCATGAATAACTGGAGCTTCTGGATCCTGCCTTTTGCCTTTGCCCTGCTGCTGGGCAGCCTATTTATGGAGGGCGGTGGCCCGGCATTTGGTTGGACCTTCTACGCGCCTCTGTCGACGACGTTTAGCGGCAATTCCACCGCCTTGTTTGTGTTTTCAGTACACATCATGGGGATCAGCTCCATCATGGGGGCCATCAACGTGGTGGTCACCATTGTGAATCTGCGCGCGCCGGGCATGACCTGGATGAAACTGCCGCTGTTTGTCTGGACTTGGTTGATCACTGCGTTTTTGTTGATCGCGGTGATGCCAGTACTGGCCGGGGCGGTCACCATGGTGCTGACAGATAAGTACTTTGGCACCAGCTTCTTCGATGCGGCCGGCGGGGGCGATCCGGTGATGTTCCAGCATATCTTCTGGTTCTTCGGTCACCCCGAGGTGTACATCATGATCCTGCCGGCCTTTGGGGTGATCTCCGCCATCGTGCCGGCGTTCTCGCGCAAGAAGCTGTTTGGCTATGCCTCCATGGTCTACGCCACGGCGTCGATCGCCGGCTTGTCGTTTCTGGTTTGGGCGCACCACATGTTCACCACGGGCATGCCCGTCGCGGCCGAGCTGTTCTTCATGTATTGCACCATGCTGATCTCGGTGCCCACCGGGGTCAAGGTGTTCAACTGGGTGGCCACCATGTGGCGCGGCGCCATCAGCTTTGAGGCGCCGATGTTGTTCGCGATCGCCTTTATCGTGTTGTTTACCATCGGCGGCTTATCCGGCTTGATGCTGGCCATCACACCGGTGGATTTCCAGTATCACGATACCTACTTTGTGGTGGCGCATTTCCACTATGTGTTGGTGACGGGGGCGGTGTTCTCGATCATGGCCGGCGCCTATTATTGGTTACCGAAGTGGACCGGCCATATGTATTCAGAGAGCCTAGCCCGCTGGCACTTCTGGTGCTCCATCATCTCGGTCAATGTTCTGTTCTTCCCCATGCATTTCCTCGGGTTGGCAGGCATGCCGCGACGGATCCCGGACTACGCGCTGCAGTTTGCCGACATCAACCAGGTGGTTTCCATCGGTGGTTTTGCCTTTGGGTTGTCTCAGTTGATCTTCTTGGCGCTGGTGATCAAGTGCATCCGCGGCGGCGAGAAGGCCCCCGCCAAACCGTGGGATGGGGCGGAGGGATTGGAGTGGACCGTGCCGTCACCGGCACCGCTGCATACCTTCGATACGCCACCGGTGGTGAAGTAATTCATGGCGGGCGGAAATCAACGTCTGATCACTACGCTGTTGCTGGTGGTGATCGGCATGTTTGGCTTCGGTTTTGCGCTGGTGCCTTTGTATGACGTGTTTTGCGATATCACCGGGATCAACGGCAAAACGTCAACGGAAGCGGCAACGGCCAGCCAGAGTGTCGATAAGCAGCGACTGGTGACGGTGGAGTTCATCACCTATGTGCGCGGGGATATGCCGTGGGAGTTCAAACCGAAGATCGAGCGGATGCAAGTGCATCCGGGCGAAACGACCCAGGTGGCCTTTCTGGCGCGTAACCTGTCCGGGGCGGATACGGTGGGCCAAGCGATCCCGTCTGTGAGTCCGGGGCAGGGTGCCCTGTATTTTTCTAAGATCGAATGCTTTTGTTTTAACAATCAACCGTTAGAGGCTGGTGCTGAAACGGAAATGGGGTTGGTGTTTTATGTGGATCCGGAGCTCCCTGAGTCGATCCGGACGCTGACCTTGTCTTACACGCTCTACAACATCACCGAGCAGGCGATGAGCGTGGCTAAGGAGAGGGAATCATGAATCAATACGAGAAATATTACGTCCCGGCAACCAGCCCCTGGCCGATCGTCGGTGCGGTCGGGTTGTTTTTGATCGCGCTCGGGGCGGGCAACTATGTGGCCAATCTGGAATCCGGCGGCGGTTTCGGTGGACTGGTGCTGCTGGCTGGGATCGCGGTGATCCTGTTTATGGTGGTGGGCTGGTTTCGCCACGTGATCCAGGAGTCGATGAGTGGGCTGTATTCGGCGCAGATGGATCGCTCCTTCCGCCAAGGTATGTCTTGGTTCATCTTTTCTGAAGTGATGTTCTTCGGTGCCTTCTTCGGTGCGCTATTTTACGCGCGTATGGTGGCATTGCCCTGGCTCGGTGGGGCGGGCAACAATGCCATGACGGCGGAGGTGTTGTGGCCAACATTCGAGGCGGTGTGGCCGCTGATCTCGACGCCAGATGGCACCACGACGCAAGCGATGGGTTGGTCTGGCTTGCCGCTTTACAACACCATTATCCTGGTGGTGTCTTCCGTGACGCTGCACGTGGCCCATGTCGCGCTGGAGCAGGATAAGCGTAAGGTGCTGACGGCGTGGTTGGGGTTGACCGTGCTGCTGGGATTGGCCTTCTTGGTGTTGCAGGTGGAGGAATATGTTCACGCCTATACCGAGATGGGGCTGACCCTGAGCTCGGGGATCTACGGCAACACCTTCTTTTTGCTCACGGGCTTCCATGGCATGCATGTGACGCTGGGCACCATCATGCTGATCGTCATGTTTTTCCGCGTGTTGAAAGGCCATTTCAGCCCGGATAACCATTTTGCTTTCCAGGCATCCAGTTGGTATTGGCACTTCGTCGACGTGGTCTGGCTGTGTCTGTTTGTGTTTGTGTACGTGCTTTAAGGCTAGGGGCAAAGGGCGTGCTTCGGCCTGAGCCCCATCATCGAGCCTGTGCTAATAGGGCCTTGGATTGACCGGCATGAGTCCACTGAGTAGGGCGACGATAAGCAGCAGTAAGATCAGGGCGGACAGGCCGACCCGGCGACCCAAGTAATGGGTCATGGAGCGTTGCTCCGTGCTGTTGCCATGGCGGATCATGCTGATCCCTGCCCAGATCAGATTGAATAGGATATAGAGCAGTAGCAGTACGATGACGGTTTTTATCAGTATGATCATGTCGGCTCCTTGCCGCTGCCCGCATCCGGGGCGAGACATATGCTAAGTGTGCGATCCCTCGTGGGTGTGGTTATTACTGTGCTGGCGACCGTGCTCTTGGTCAAGCTTGGCGTTTGGCAGCTTGAACGGGCGGAGTTTAAACGCGATTGGATGGCTCAGCTTGAAGCGCGGGGGGAGCAGCCATTGGCGTGGCCGCTCGGCACTGTGGAATTGGCGGGTTATCGTTTGAGCGTTTCTGGCCACTGGCTGCCCGAAAGGGCGCTGCTACTGGATAACCAAACACTGGATGGCCAGGTGGGGTACCGCTGGCTGGTGCCGATCGAGATCGAGCCAGCGCAGCCCTGGTTGTTGGTGGATCTGGGTTTTGTCCCGGCTCCGGTACGACGCAATGAACTGCCAGCGCTGCCCGAGCTCCCGCCTTTCAGTCATGTATCCGGCCGCTTGTATCAACCCGGCGTGAATCGATTGGCGGCGCAGTTGCTGCCAGAGAGCGGGGCCGTCACCCGGATCCAGGCATTGGAGTGGCCGGCGCTGTCGACGCTTTGGCAGCATGAGGTGGTGCCTGCCCTGCTCTGGCTGAAACAGCCGTCTGAACTGGGGTTTGCCCGTCCGTGGCGACCAATCAACTTAGCCCCGGAGAAACATCAGGCCTATGCACTGCAGTGGTTTTCTCTGGCAGTGGCCTGTGTCTTGATCAGCTTGACCCTCGCGTGGCGCGGGCGCTTGCATCGGCGCGATCAGGCCGATAACTTGGGCTAATCAGCGAGCCATTCCAGATCGCTAAGACAAGTTGTTGTCACCCGCAGTACCGGTGATAGATATGAATTTCTTTGGGAGATCTGTATGTCCTCCACCGGTACCTCGAAACGTACCCTTATTTTGTTGATCTTGGCTTTCGCCTTGCCGGTATTGGCTGCCTATAGCGCGCTGCAATGGGGCTGGTATCAAGGCGGTGCCACCAACCGCGGCGAGCTGCTGCAGCAGCTCAGTTATGATCAACTACAACTGGCGAATCCCGATAGCGAGCATTGGCAGATCGTGACCCAACTGCCGGCCGAGTGCGATCAACGTTGTCAGGCCACCATTACGGTGATCCAACAAGCACATATCGCGCTGGGCCGCGAGAAGGTTCGGGTTCAGCCAGTGATCTTCACTACCGCCACCAGCGATCCGCGCGCACAGGAAAACCTGCGCCAGCTTAACTTTACCCTCATACCGGCCAATTCCGAGGCACATCAGGCGCTTGCGCCCTATGCCCTGGTGGTGGTTGATCCTTGGGGCCAATGGGTCATGGGCTACCGCGCTGATCCGCAGCAGGCGGTGCCGCTCTCCATGGGCAAAGATCTGCTGGCCGATCTGCGCAAACTGCTTAAGCTATCCCGGATCGGGTAGGAGGGATGATGCGTCAACTGACCTTATTGACCCTGATCCTCGCCCTGGTGGTGATCCTGCTCGGCGCCTTTACCCGCTTGACCGACGCTGGCCTGGGTTGCCCGGATTGGCCAGGCTGCTATGGCTTTTTGACGGTGCCGGACGGTGAGCAGATCGCCCATGCTGAAGCGCGCTTTCCGCAGCGTCCGGTCGAGGCGGCCAAGGCCTGGGCCGAGATGATCCACCGCTACGTTGCTGGCACTCTGGGCTTGTTCATTCTCGCGCTTGCGCTGCTGTCCCGACGTCAACGATCAGGTCCGAAGCGCTTGCCTTGGGTGTTGGTCGGGCTGGTGATATTTCAGGCCGCTTTGGGGATGTGGACCGTGACCCTGAATCTGCTGCCTGTGGTGGTCATGGGGCATCTCTTAGGTGGATTTGCCATCCTCAGTTTGTTGTTTCTGCTGTGGCTTCGCTTGCCGAGCGGCGCCGAAGAAGGGGAGGCGATCACTTCGGGCCGATCCGGGCGTGTCTTCGCGCTGGTGGCCTTGTTGGTGCTGATCACACAGATCGCACTCGGTGGCTGGACCTCTGCCAACTACGCGTCTTTGGCCTGCACCCAACTGCCGATCTGCGAAGGCCAGTGGTGGCAAGGTTTGACGCCGCAGCAGGCATTCAGTCCGCTCCCGCCACCCGCGCAAAGTTACGAGTTTGGCGTGCTGGATTACCCGGCGCGGATGACCATCCATGTTAGCCATCGGCTTTGGGCTGGGGTGACGGCGCTGATCTTGCTGCTGCTGTGGTGGCGTTTGCGCGCCGGGGGCTACCGGCGGGAGTCTTACGCTCTGGCAGGGTTGCTGGTGCTGCAACTGCTGCTGGGGATCATCAATGTGGCGGCAACCTTGCCGCTACCGGTCGCGGTGGCCCATAACGGCGTTGCGGCCCTGTTGTTGCTCTCTGTGGTGGCAGCGAACTATCGATTATGGCGGACAAAAGGAGTGGTGCATGGATAAAGTGGAGATAGCACCCATGGCAGTAACGAGTCTGCCGTGGCGGGATTATTTGGAGATGACCAAACCTAAGGTCGTCGCGCTGATGTTACTGACCGCCTTGGTGGGCATGTGCTTGGCGACGGACGGGTGGATCCCCTTGCCGGCGCTGCTGTTTGGCCTGAGCGGGATCGGCTTGATGGCGGGGGCGGCAGCGGCCATCAATCATCTGCTGGATCGTCGGATCGATCAGATCATGGCGCGGACCCATAACCGCCCGTTGCCCAAAGGCCGGGTCAAGGCGGCGCAGGCGCTGCTCTTTGCTGCGTTGATCGGCACACTGGGTTTCGCCATGCTGTATCTCGGCACCAATCCGCTGACCGCGTGGTTAACCCTTGCTAGCCTGATCGGCTACGCGGTGATCTATACCGGCTTTCTTAAGCGGGCGACGCCACAGAATATCGTGATCGGCGGCCTGGCCGGCGCCATGCCGCCACTGCTGGGTTGGACCGCGGTGACCGGGGACTTTCACGGCCACGGCCTGTTGTTGGTGATCATTATCTTTGCCTGGACGCCGCCGCACTTCTGGGCATTGGCGATCGCCCGCAAGGAGGAGTACGCCAAGGTCGGATTGCCGATGTTGCCGGTGACCCATGGGGTGGCGTACACCCAGACCCAGATCTTGCTGTACAGCTTTCTCTATGTGTTGGCGTGTATGCTGCCGGTTGTGGTTGGGATGAGTGGGGCACTGTACCTGACGGGTTCGTCGATACTCAGCGGATGGTTTCTGGTGCGGGCTTGGCAGGTCAAATATCAAAGCGAGCGCTATCCGCCAATGAAGCTGTTTTTGTTGTCGATCTGGCATCTATTGGCGCTGTTTGTGTTGCTGTTGGCCGATCACTATTGGGTGTTGTGGCTATGACCTTACGGTGGCAATGGATCATCCTAGCGGGCGCGCTGGCGCTGGCGGCGGGGGTTGGGGTGGCATTGCAAGCCCCCTCTGAGCGGCCCTTGGTGTCGGCGCTATGGCTGCAGACCCCTCGGCCTTTGGTGCCATTTGAGTTGAGTGATCACAGCACAGGGCGCTTCACCAATGCCCAGTTGCAGGGGCGCTGGACCCTGCTGTTTCTGGGCTACACCTCTTGTCCTGATGTCTGCCCGACCACCATGGCCGATCTGGCCCGTGCCTATAACGGCTTGAAGAATGTGATGACCTCGGCGCCATTGCAGGTGGTGCTGATGAGTGTTGATCCCGGGCGTGACAGCCTCGATAAGCTGGCCAGCTATGTGCGCTTTTTCGACCCGGACTTCACCGCGATAACCGGTGAACACGGTCAGTTGTATCAGCTAAGTCAATCCTTGGGGCTGGTCTATGCCTTGGTGGACAATCCCAATGGCGATGGCAGCGGCGAGGATTACTTGGTGGATCACGCGGCAGATATCGTGTTGATCAACCCGGACGGCGAGTTGGAGGCCATATTCCGGCCCGAGGGCGGTGTTGGGGAGATCCGCCGGGTGTCGATGGACCGCCTGACGGCGGACTATCCGGTGATCACCGGCCAATTCGGTCGCTAACCGGGGCCGCAGCGAACAAAAAAGGGTGGCCATCGGGCCACCCTTTTGTACTGGGTGTGCCAGGCATGGCACGCAGTGCCTTGACGGGCACTGTTCCGGTTCGCGTGGTGGCGATCGGATGACTTGGTGGTGAAAGTCCACTGCTGGCCCGGTAAGGGGAACAGCTAGCTGAACGGCA